>JASFJX010000514.1:0-3748 GCA_050119385.1 Candidatus Thiodiazotropha sp.
GTCGCTCGATCTCATCCAGATCAGGTATCACTGCCGGATTCATATCCAACTCGACATATTGTTTCACCAGTGGATCGGGTTCATCCTCCGGATTAACCGGTTTAACGTTGTCGGCACTCACTCTGACAAGACTTGGTATGGCTTTTACTGACAAACCGACATGAGTCAGTTGTTGGTTCTGGTTCAGGGTATTCATCACCACGATTCTGCCACGATGGCCGGGTATCATGACCCGCTCTCCAAGCATACCCTCGAAGGAGACCACCGGGATGATCACACCACGCCAGACAGCAGTACCCATCAACCAATCAGGTTTTCCCTCTTCAACAGGTTCGGGCTGCTTATAACCTATCACTTCGGCAATAACAGCATTGGGCAATAGAAGTTGAAGTTCGTGGAGTGGAATGAGGACACTTCTGACCTCCTTAGCGACAGCTTGGTTCATGATCTGCTTTCCGCCAGGACCTCGTTGATGTTATCCAGCAATTCGCTCTCCTGGTATGGCTTACCAAGGCAACGTTTGACACCCAGGTCCATGGCCCGTTGCTTATGTTTATCACCCACTCGGGATGAGATCATAATAATCGGCAAACCATAGTAGTCGACTGAGTTGTTGATGTGGCGCGCCAGCTCGAAGCCATCCATTCGTGGCATCTCGATATCCAGCAACATAATATCAGGCACTTGCTCTTGGAGCAGTGCAACGGCCTCAACCCCGTCTTTTGCTGTAATCACTTCCATATCATGACGCTCCAGCAGGCGGCTGGTGACTTTACGCACAGTGATGGAATCATCCACCACCATCACCCGCAACTGATCTTCAGTCCGCTTTTGTGGTGCCTCTTTGACAATACTAAGGGGTGAGGTTGCATGGGTGGCATCCATCCGCACGAGGGCCGCAAGATCGAGGATCAATGCCACTCTTCCATCGGCAAGAATGGTACCGCCAGTGATCCAGCGCACACTGCCAACCTGCTTACCGAGCGACTTCACAACAACCTGCCGGCTACCTAGCAGTTCGTCGACCTGCAACGCAACCTGATGTTCACCTGTTTGTAATAATAAAAGCGGCAACCAGCGCGTCGCTTCAGGCACCTCATTCTGCCCCATACCCATCATACGGCCGAGAGAGTTGACCTTGTAGTTTTTACCGCTGTAACTGAAACCCTCATTTTCCCCTTCATAGCAGGCAAACAGCTCTCGACGGCGAATTCTGACAACAGCAGATATACTGCCATGGGGAATCGCATAGATCTCTTCACCCGCACGTACCAGCAGGGCATCAGAGATTGCCAGGGTCAGGGGCAATCTGATGATAAAACTGGTACCGCGACCAGGTTGGGAATCGATCTCCAAAGATCCGCCCAACTGCTTGACTTCACTAGTCACCACATCGAGGCCGACTCCACGCCCAGAGATCTGAGTCACCTCTTTGGCGGTACTGAACCCTGGCAACAACACGCATTGAATCAAGTCATCATCACTGATCTCGGCATTGGCGTCGATCATCCCCTGTTCCAGGGCGCGTTTGCGGATTGCTTCGATATCCAATCCCTTGCCGTCGTCGGAGAGCGTGATGAGCACATCAGTCGCCTCGCGTTCGAGATAGAGGGAGATTCTACCCTGCTCCAGCTTACCTGTTTTCTGACGATCTCCCGGAAATTCGATGCCGTGGGAAACCGAGTTGCGCAGCAGATGTTCGAGCACCGGCAGCATGCGGTTGAGGATGCTACGGTCAAGCTCACCTTCAACACCGAAACACTCAAGATTTGCCCTCTTGCCCAACTGACCGGCGGTCTGCCGGACCAGGCGTTGCAACCTTGGCACAAGCTGAGCAAACGGCACCATACGGGTACGTAGCAGCCCATCCTGCAGATCGGTGGAGATACGCGACTGCTGTAGCAGCAGGGTATCTGTTTCACGCTGCAGATCTCTCAACGACTCATTGATATTCCCTAAGTCATTGACTGTCTCCATCAAGGCCCTGGAGAGCTGCTGCATGGTTGAAAATCGATCCAACTCGAGTGGATCAAACTCGGCCTTGTCACGATCATCCTCGTGCTCCCGTTCCCAACGGTAGATGATCTGTGCCTCGGTTTCGATTTCCAGATTCCTCAATTGATTATGCAGACGCGAAACTGTCTGTTCCAACTCTTGGAGGTTGAATCCAAGTACACTGTTCTGCTGTTCAAGCCGGGCCCGGTAGATACTTACCTCACCCGCATGGTTGACCAGACGGTCCATAAGATCAGCATTCACACGCACCTGCTCTTTAGTGGATTTGCTCTCCTTATCCTTTTTCTTATCAGGCTCAAGCAGCTTTGCGATCTCATCGTTGAAGGGGAGTACTGTTGCCGACTCAACAACTTTTTCAGCCTCCCGCGTTTCTTCGATGCTTTCTTCCTCCTGCACCTCCATGATCTGTTCGACCAATCCCGTATGTGAAGACGTAGGCTCGCCACCGATCAGATTCAGCAGCAGACCAATCTCGGTATCCGAAGCAGGTACTTTTCCGGTCGTTGCAATCGTTTCGATTTGCTGAGCAAGGTGGTCAACGGCATGTCTCAATGCATCAGTGACCATATCTATCGGGTCAATCTCCTTTTCTACGACCGCTGTCATCACCGACTCAACGGCATGACTGAGATCGCCAACCGGCATAATGCCCGCCAGTCGCGCACTACCTTTTAGCGTATGCAGATTTCGCTGTATGCTCTCGATAGCCGTGTTATCCTCAACATCTTCAACCCACTTCTGATAACTTTTCTCAATATTTTCGATAAACTCCTTTGCCTCTTCGATGAAGATCTGCACCAACTCTTCATCTTCACCGACATCAAGCAGCACCTCGTCATGGGAGATCATAAATGATGGATCAGTCAATTCACTGACTTCTTCATTAACATCATTAAGATTGAAGCTATCGAAAGGTATCTCTAGCTCATCCTCAGAAGATGCAGTTGCTTCGGCTTCATCAGCTGCCTCTTCTGAGGCTTCCAACGCTTTTTCCAGATCTTGGTCTATGGATTCCTTTTGCAGCGAGGCACTGTCTATGATTTCCTGGATCCGCTCGATCAGAAGATCGGCTCGGTGGACTTTACCGGTGGTGGCAACATCATCTGTTTGCGTAGCAATCAGATCGAGTACTTGGCGTGCAATGCCATATATCGTCTCAGAAACATCTACCTGTCCCCTGACAACTGCGTTTAACAACGACTCCATGGCATGACTCAGGTCACCCACAGGTTCGATACCGGCAAGGCGTGAACTCCCCTTGATGGTATGCAAGGTTCGCTGCATCCCATCCAAAGCATTTCGATCCGCCTGACTCTCATACCACTGGTTATAATTTTCTTCCAGGGTTTCTATTAACTCCCGTGATTCCTCTATGAAGATTTCAACCAGCTCAGGATCCTCAATTACCTCGAACAGGTCATCCTCTTTGAGGAAACTCATCGGCTCATTATAGTACGAGGAAGAATCCAGCGTTTCATCCTCGAGTTCGGATTGTTGAAACTCTTTTTCAAGGGTTTCTTCCCCGACTTCGGACAGTTGCGACTCCTCTTCAGGGGCTTCGACTTCGGGCAGTTTCAGCTCTTCTTCAAGGGCTTCTTCCCCAACCTCGGAGAGTTGCAACTCCTCTTCAGGGGCTTCGACCTCCGGCAGTTTCAGCACGTCTTCAAGGGCTTCTTCCCCAACCTCGGAGAGTTGCAACGCTTCTTCAGGGGCTTCGACTTCGGGCAGTTTC
>JASFJX010000515.1:0-3747 GCA_050119385.1 Candidatus Thiodiazotropha sp.
TGGTGGTCAGCAGGCTGTTCTAGAGGCAGGATCTCCAGCGCGGAAAGGATCAGGTCAACCCGATCCACTAGCTTTACGGAATTCGACTTAGCGGCGCCGAATCGCAATTCAGCTGCAACGATGATACTGGTACAGATGTATGCTTCCCCCACCTCTGCAATCCGGTCAGTAACCACGCCCTGAGGGTGGCGTACCAGATCAGAAAGAATGTTAGTATCGAGCAGATAGCGCCATGGCATGGCTAAAGCACCATGTCATCCAACGGAGGCAGATCCTCGTCCACATCGGGAAAAGGCTCGTTCAGGGGCTCCAGTGTATCAAGTAGAGCAAGCAACCGGCCTTTCCGTATCGGCTCCAAGATCAGCCGGTCTCCTTCTTTGCGGAGGATTGCTTCATTCCCTTCCAGTTCGAACTCCCGTGGTATGCGCAGTGCCTGATTGCGACCATTACGGAACAGACGGACATGACGTTCAGATTGTGCCATTCAAGCTTCTCCCAGCGAAAGCATATGTTAAAGCATATGCCTGGAAATAAGGGATGTCAATGCGACTATTACCGCTGCGGGGCTCGGTGTCATATTGAACCTCCCTTATTTGCTTTGCTGAAAAAACTCAAAACACTAGGAAGTCGCTTATGTAATAGTCGTTCATTTTTCGCAAAGCTGCTTCAACCTCTCCTCAATGCGTATCAGCTGCTGTTCCATCTCCTTGGTGCGGGCATCGATGCGATGAACTTCTCCCGCTTCTCCCTCGCCGCTATCACGGGAAAACTGTTCATGTTCCTGCTGCAGTGTCTCGAGTACGATGCCGATCATCATGTTGAGGAATACAAACGCCACGATAAAGATGAAAGACAGGTAATAAGACCAACTCAACGGGTGCACCACCATGGTCTCATACATCACATCGGTCCAGTCCTCGAAAGTGGCGATGCGGAACAGGGTGAGCATGGCGATGGTGATATTGCCCCAGAGCTCCCTGTTGATGTCGCTGAAAAACATACTGCCCATCGCCGCATAGATGTAGAAGATGATGAACATCAGCAGGGAGACATAGCCCATGCGCGGTATGGCGGTGACGAAGGCATTCATCAGGATGCGCAGTTCGGGGATGATAGAGACCAGGCGCAGTACGCGGAACACCCTTAACAGTCGCCCCAGCAGGGCGGCTTCGCTGTCGTCCACCGGGATCAGGCTGGCGGTGACGATGAGGAAATCGAAGATATTCCAACCCTTGCTGAAGAAGTTTTTCAGACTCTTTTCCGCCGCCATGCGGATGATGATTTCGACGAGAAAGAAGAGCGTGATGCCTATATCCATGATCCGCAACACCTGCGCGGTAGCCGTCGGTATGGGATAGGTCTTGGCGCCGATCATCAGGGCGGAGATGATAATGACCAGAATGACAAAGGTTTCGAACAGTTTATTAGAGCGCAGTTGTTCAAACCGGTCGCGCAATGTTACTGAGTTGAGAGTCATGGTGATTTGTCAAGGGCTGCAACACGAGGCGCGAATTATACAAATATCGGGTGAAAAAACAGTACTGCCGTAGCGGTAATTAGTGGAGGTATGGCGTGGAAAGTTCCTGTATTGGGGCAGGAACTGATCTATTATCAGGCGGCGGGGTTGAATCAACGTCCCCAGGATTTAAAACGCTTCTTACAATAGGCCAGTAGCTCCGCATAATTGTGGAAATAGAGTTGGAAACCCTCTTCCGCCGGGGCATCGAACTCACACCAGTCGTTGTCATAATCACGGCAGATCTGCGGGCGCTGGTCGTAGATGCCGCAGGCGCCTCCCGGACCCAGGTGTTCGCAGCTGCCCTGAAACAGAAGAAACCACCCGTCATCGTCCTTGTAGATCTCGACCCCATGGTGGGAAACCTGCCATAGCAGATGCTCGAAGTCCGCCTTGGATCTTGGGGCGGCACCGATCGCCTCCGTGGTGTAGGTGCAGCACTTCGAGTCTAAGCAGCGACTGCATTTATCCTGCATGGTGATTACTCCGTATTGCCGCTCTGAGGTGGTTTAGAGCCACGCCGGCGGCGGCGTCTTTTGTTGGGTTTCTCTCCCTCCTTGGGTTTATGGCTCTTGTGGTGATGCCCTTTACCGTGACCTTTGTGTCCATTTTTACCGCGATGCGGTTGACGCGAGCCCTTCTCAGGATGGATCCGGCTGCCGGGATCAATATCGGCCAGCAACGCGGGATCGACGGTCTGGGTTCGGATAGCATGGCCCACGAAGGCCTCGATATCGGGCAGGGAAAAGGCATAGGTCTCGCAGGCGAAGCTGATGGCGTCGCCACTGGCGCCGGCACGGGCTGTGCGGCCAACACGGTGAACGTAATCCTCGGCATCCTCCGGCAGATCGTAGTTGATCACATGGGTGACATCGGGGATGTGCAGTCCGCGGGCAGCCACATCGGTGGCGACCAGAACGGCCAGTTCGCCCTGCTGAAAACGCTTTAACAGGCTTAGTCGTTTCTTCTGTGGCACATCGCCGGAGAGCACGGCGGTGTCGATGCCATTGCCCTGGAGGAATCCCCAGACCTTGTCCGCCACTCGCTTGGTGTTGACGAAGACAATGGTGCGGGCGTCTGTGAGGCCCTGAATCAGTCCAACCAGGAGCGGGATTTTCTCTTCGTTGGCGGTCATATAGCAGGTTTCGGTGATCTTGTCCGCGGTAACCTGTTCCGGCGCAACCTCGACGCTCTGTGGATTGTTCATATGCTCATAGGCGAGCTCGCTGACCCGGTAGGAGAGTGTGGCGGAAAAGAGCATCCCCAAACGCTTATTGGGGGGTGGACAGCGACGCATCATGTAGCGGATGTCCTTGATAAAACCGAGATCGAACATACGGTCCGCCTCGTCCAGCACCAACACCTGGATTGCCCGCAGGTCATAGACGTGCTGTTTATAGTAGTCGATCAGCCTGCCTGGTGTGCCGATCAGAATATCGACCCCAGCCTCGAGTTGTTTACGTTGTTTATCATACCCGGTGCCGCCGTAGACCGCCGCCGAGGTGAAATCGGTATATTTGGTAAGCGCTTGGGCATCATTGTAGATCTGTACCGCCAGTTCACGCGTAGGGGCCAGGACCAGGGCGCGGGGCTGGTTTGCCTTGCGCTCCTCCTTTGCGGGATGCCGAAACATATGGTTCAGGGCGGCGATAAGAAAGGCTGCTGTCTTACCGGTACCGGTCTGGGCCTGTCCAGCCAGGTCTTGGCCGGCAAGGGCGATAGGCAGTGTTTCGGCCTGAATGGGGGTACAATATTCGAAACCGGCCTCTCGAATGCCCTGCAGGAGGGGGGCGGGTAGATCGAAGCTGTCGAAACTAATATTTGTCAGGTGTTTATCAGTCATGGCGGGCAAGGATACAGTAAATCGTCCGCAGGCACGATGGCTCCCTGTTCCGCTACTGGGGGAGAGGCCCTGATTCATCCTGCTTGAGGTCGTGGTAATCGCAAAACGGGATTCCGGTTTCTTTTATTTTCAATGGCTTGCTCTTGATTTTGTCGCAGACCCCCATCTGATTGACGATTCCGCAGATTCATCGTTATCCCGGTTGAAACATGTGGATTGAAGCTGTTTCTCGCCAACATTTGCGTTCATTTTGTTGTTTTGCAGACGAAAAAGTGACTGTTTATCCATATTCTGGCAGTTGTATGCCCAAGATGACGCGGAATCCCTTACAATTCATCTTCATGAATATCTATCTGATATCCGTGGGAAACCGTATGCCACCTTGGGT
>JASFJX010000516.1:0-3742 GCA_050119385.1 Candidatus Thiodiazotropha sp.
CGCTTCTTCGAAAGACAACCGTCTGGCGCCTACCAACGTTCAAGTCGTTTCTGGATAGGCACTAATTACCCAGATTTTCAACCTGGCTCCCTCACAAGCTCCTGGGGACGATAATCAATATTCAGGTTAAGAGACTTATCCAGCTGGTTGCTAGAATTTAGTTAGGGTCCGCAAAAAAACGATGAAATGGATTTTTATGACTCATTTCAAACCAGCCGTAGAGAGATTGCTTCAACCTGCCACAGAGCAGCGATTGGTCAGCGGGTTGTTTCTGCGTCTGTTGGCCCTTATCTACTTGGCGGCCTTTGCCTCCCTGTCGGTGCAGATCATCGGATTGGTCGGGGAAACAGGTATACTACCCCTGAGTGACCATTTCACTCTGGCTGCAGAAGAGTATGGAAAGGGAGCATGGCTTTGGTTTCCATCCATCTTCTGGGTTATTGGCACCAGTGATCCAGCCCTACTGAGCGTGTGCCTACTGGGGATTCTGCTCTCGCTGATTGTGTTGTTAGGGCGCTGGCAGAGGTTGATGCTGATCCTACTGTTTACACTCTATCTCTCCCTCTATCACGCTGGACAAATATTTACCAACTTTCAATGGGATACACTACTGCTTGAAGCGGGCTTTCTCGCCATCTTCTTGGTCGGCGGTGGAAATCTTTTGCTGATCTTTCTGTTCGATTGGTTACTGTTTCGATTGCGTTTCATGTCCGGTGTTTTCAAGCTGGTCAGCGGCGATCCATCCTGGTCGGGTTTGACTGCCCTGAACCACTATTTCGAAACTCAACCACTACCCCATATAGGCGCCTGGTATGCTCATCAACTGCCGGAACTGCTACTCAAGGCGGGGGTTATTTTCACTCTCTTCAGCGAACTGCTGGTACCCTTTCTGATCTTCTTTCCGCGTCGATTCCGCCACATTGCCGCCGCTGTCACTATCCTGATGCAGCTACTGATTATCGCTACCAGCAATCACAACTTCATCAACCTGATGACCATCATATTGTGTCTGTTTCTGCTGCATGACCAATTGCTGAAACGGATTGTTCCAACCTCGCTTAAACAGTGGATTGAAACCTCTGAAACCAATTCACCCGGACGAATACGCACAGCCCTGACCGTCATGGTTGCACTGCTCATCGTACCGGCCAGCTTGATCAGTTTTAGCGCTTATCTCCTCCGTTCCCCAACATTCCCACCGGTGATTGATGATTTTAGTCGGTCGGTGCAGCGGTTCGGAATCGGGCATATTTTCCACGTTTTTCCCACCATGCAAACCCAGCGACATGAGCTTGTCATTCAGGGATCAAATGACGGGCAATCGTGGCGAGTCTATAACTTCAAATACAAACCCGGCGATCCGTCCAAAGCGCCAGCGATGATTATCCCGCATCAGCCACGACTCGACTGGATGGTCTGGTTCGTTCCCACCCAGCAGTCGATACAAATGGAATGGTTCGGACGCTTTCTGCATCGGTTGCGCCAGGGATCAGAGGCAGTCTCAAACCTCTTGGATCAAAATCCCTTCCCAGAAGGTCCCCCAGGTTACCTTCGGGTGGACAGCTTTAAATACCGTTTCACAACTGCCTCGGAGAAAGCGCAAACGGGGCATTGGTGGCATATAGAGTATCTGGGTTATTTCCCTCAGGTTGCACCGAGGATCCCTTAGTGTCCTAATGGATGACCACAAATCGATTCAATGATATAAGGTGGCTAATTCGGGCAAGTAGCGTTTGCGGACCTTAATTTATGGTATGAGCTAGAGAGAATCTCTTCCGCCTTGGAAACCATGTTTCTGATGTCAGTAATGGTTGCCTCATCGGGAAACTGCTTGATGCCATAGATCTCACTACCTTTGTATTCTGCTTTAAAGCCGCAGCTATGGCTTATCAGGCTAAGGTTGGTATCGATATTCCAACCATCATTTTGATCTATATGTATCATCGAAATCATCCTTTTTCGAAATAAAACACCAGATAATTAATCAGATACATATTAACACCAAAATAGGGCTCATGGTATTAGCAAGTCTGAGATTTTTTGCCTTAACGGTAGGAAAAAGTGGACAAGCTGAAACAATGACAAAATCCTACCAGATACTTGTGGTCGATAGTGTATACCTATTCTATACTACATTCATCGGTTCCAAATTTCCAGGCAGTTCTGCTCAATACGCTGCTATTATTGGAAATATTCAATGCAATTCAGCGAGATCCAGTTGACTCATAGCAAAACCAAAATGGCAAAACTTTACGGCATACCCAATTGCGATACTATGAAGAAGGCCCGTCGTTGGCTGGATGAGCATGGTGTCCCCTATCAATTTCATGACTACAAAAAGGCCGGGGTCGATGAGGGATTGCTACGCCAATGGGTAGACCAGGTTGGCTGGGAGGCCCTGTTCAACCGTCGCGGTATGATGTGGCGCAAACTTGACGACAGTTTGAAGGCTAATATGGATGAAGCAAATGCCATTCGCGTAATGCTGGAAACCCCTTCAATCATCAAACGCCCAGTGCTTGAAGTTGGTGACAGGCTCCATGTGGGATTCAGGGAGGATGACTATTCCAGCCTCTTCGATTAAGGCATATTTTTAAGCCCAGCATGGTCACCCATCATGCGCAATTCTGAGCGACCCCATCCACACATAACCAAAACTTATGTAAGTCATTGATACAATGTCTTAATAACTGGCTAACCAAGAAGCCCAAATACGATAACTTTTTTTTAATCGCCAGTAGGGCTCTAGCTCTCCTACTCTCTAACAATCTCTGTATAATGGCCCGTTTTTCGGTTTCCTGAGGTGTAGCATGATCAAAATCAATGAGAACTATAAGAAACTCCAGGCTTCATACCTATTCTCAGACATTGCAAAGCGTGTTGCCGCTTTTCAGCAGGCCAATCCCGATAAGCACATCATCCGCCTGGGCATAGGCGATGTCACCCGCGCCCTGCCGGACGCCTGTATCAAAGCCTTTCACGCAGCCGTTGACGAAATGGCCAATGATGCCACATTCCATGGCTATGGCCCGGAGCAAGGTTACGATTTCCTGCGTGAGGCAATTGCCAAGGGGGATTTCCAATCCCGTGGCTGCAGTATCGAGGCCGATGAGATCTTTGTCAGTGATGGCGCGAAATGCGACTCCGGTAACTTTCAGGAGATATTCGCCAACGACATTCGGGTCGCCATTCCAGATCCTGTCTACCCGGTCTATGTAGACACCAATGTGATGGCAGGACGTACCGGTGAAGTCGAGGCAGGTCGCTATACAGGTCTCACCTACCTGGAAGGTACCCAGGAGAATGGCTTTATTCCCGATCTGCCCAGCGAACCGGTGGATCTGATCTACCTCTGCTTTCCCAACAATCCCACAGGCGCAACAGCCACCAAGGATCAGTTGAAGCAGTGGGTAGACTATGCCAAGACCAACAAGGCCCTGATCCTGTTCGATGCCGCCTACGAGGCCTTTGTTAAGGATGAGTCGCTGCCACGTTCAATCTATGAAATCGAGGGAGCCGAGGAGGTGGCTGTGGAGTTCCGCAGTTTCTCCAAGACCGCGGGGTTCACCGGGACACGCTGCGCCTATACCGTGGTACCCAAGGCGTGTAAAGCCTATACCTCATCTGGCGAAGCGGTCTCTATCCAGGAACTCTGGAACCGTCGTCATACGACCAAATTCAATAGTGTATCCTATCCGGTTCAGCGGGCCGCCGAGGCAGTCTATAGCGAAGAGGGTCGCGC
>JASFJX010000517.1:0-3740 GCA_050119385.1 Candidatus Thiodiazotropha sp.
TATTGCTATCGCCTATGAGATGCCAGAGACGGCATCAGCGGTGCTTGTGGGTAGCCCGGATTTTGAGACAGGGACGAGTTATACCGTCTATAACGGCGGTTCGATCGGCAGTTATAGTGAAAATTTTAACGGTCTTTATCTGGATCCGGCATCGCACTCCAATGGCTCTGAGGTTGACAGCTTTACAATTAGCTCAACGCTGACCTCATTGGATAGTGATGATCAACACGGACCACAGCATCCCTCGCGATGACGGGTGCATTTTAAGATATGGATTATGTATACCATGAGCCATTGGCGGCGTGGTTTTTTAACAACTTATAGAAAAGCTAGTACCATGCAGTTAGATTTATTTTTATCAGAAATGTATCCTGTTATCCTTCGGCTGATCATAGATGTTTTGGCGTTGTTTACGCTTATCTACGGCATCTTTTACCGCAGGTATAAAGATCGTCAGCTGATGGCCGCAGCGGCCTTGTCGAACATATTCGTATTCGCCGTGCTCCTGATATTATCGGATGTTAATTTTAGCGTCGCGGCCGGCTTTGGTTTGTTTGCCATACTTGCGCTGTTTACGTTCCGATCGGAGCAAATGGGCGTACTCCAGATAAGTTACTTTTTTGGCTGCGTCGCGATTTCGGTTATCTGTTCCCTGCAGGGTACAGATATTCGAACGGTACTCTTCAGTATTTCATTGCTTTTGATCTTCGCCTATATACTCGATCACCCGACGATCCTGCCACAAGCCTATGGTATGAGACTTACGCTCGATTATATCGATGAGCAGGAGTTGGCTGATCATGATCTGATGTGCAGGAAGATATCCGAGCGGATAGGTGTGAAGGTATTAACATGCGATGTTAAAACCGTTGACTATATTAATGAAATGGTGGTGATAAATGTTAACTACACAAATGCTTAGCAACCAACTGTTTAGATATTTTGATCCAATCAGCCTGGATGAAGTGAATAGCAAAGCAGCGCTGTTACAACGCACAGATAATAAGTATCTCGTGCCGGTGGATGTGTTTGTCGAAATTCTTCGTGAGGCAACAGATTCATTTGACGTATTGACGATATCCGGTCAGCGTATGTTCGCATATAGTACACTGTACTATGACGATAGTAACTATCAGTGCTATCAGGATCATCATAATGGAAGACGTCTTCGCGTCAAGGTGCGAGAGCGATTGTATGAACAAAGCGATTTAAAATTTCTTGAAGTCAAATTGAAATCCAAGCGAAAAATGACGATAAAGTATCGAATGAATGCCGAGAGTGAAACGCAGAATTTCCTGACTCGCGACAAGTTCGATTTCGTTAATCAAAAATATTCGGCACAATACAGTCGTGATCTTGATATGTCATTCAAATCATCGCTTGCAATGAGATATTATCGCTTTACACTGGTTGGAAAGTACAGTAGTGAGCGTGTAACAGTCGATAGTCAATTGTGCTTTATTGGTAAATCATCTCTATCCACGATCAATGATGATCAACTGATTGTTGAAGTTAAGTCGAGAAACGGATCGGGTGAATTTGACAAGTTGCTCAGGCGAAATGGTATCAGATCCAGGAAAAAGCTTTCTAAATATTGTCTTGGATTGTGCATGACAGACAAACCCGGGCGCCCAAATAATTTCTTGAAATCTTTGCGCTTTTTGAGATATAAAACTATGCCGAATGGGTATGAATCTATAGAGAATGCCCTGCATAACATTCAAGAAGGACCTGGAATGGCACAGTATTCGATTAATTCCTAACGGGAGAGCGATTGCCGGTATGTGTCGAGTGATAGGTGTTGAGTTAAAGCAAAAACATATTTTCGCTATCCTTGGTAGTATCATGTGCGCACAAGCCTTGGCAAAAAACGCAAATGAGCCTTTCGATGTCGGCGCTACGTTGATTTTACAGAGAGAGAAGTATAGTGGAGTTCTGACGGATAGTGGTTTAGCGCAATCCTCGAGTTTTCTCCGAAGGGCTGATATCAAAGTAGGAATACCGCTTTTCGATGAGACGATTTTCAATTTGAAAATCAAAACGAAAAAGTCCGGGAAGGTTGCAATATCGGATGCCTATGCCGATCTGGAGCTGATACCGGATCTTTTGATTAGAGCAGGTAGATACGACCCGGAGTTTGGTCACGAATTAACTAGTAGTACCAATTGGACGACAGCTATTGAGCGATCAGCTATCAATGATCTGCTTCTCTTGAGTGGTGATGGGTCAGGTGGAGAGGGGATTTCGTTAATCTACTCCACGGATGTCTTCCATGGTAATTTTTCCGTATATCAGAATACGGATGCGCTATTTTTCACTAGTAGAATAGCATATATGACGATACCCGAGGACAATCACAGATTGATGCTTGGGTACAGCGCCACATTTACCAACGACCAGCTCGAAGATGATGGCGAGATCAGTAGTGACTTGGGGTTTTGGTATCTTAGTGATGACGAGGATGTGAATTCTATCAAATTGGCAGAAAGCCTTGATGAAGATGTTATATCCGATAACAGTGAGTTGGGGCTGGAACTCTCGTATCAGTATAATAATATCCTATTCCAAAGCGAATACGTCAGGCGCAAGTACGATTCTGAAGATGGTGATATCCATACTCTGGGAGAAGGCTACTTTATTCAACTGGCTTACACGCTGACTGGAGAATCCCGTCGCTTTAAAAAGAGCAATGCCACATTCAGGGGAATCAAACCGGGGCGCCATGATGGCGTTATTCCTGGTGCATGGGAGATGTTTCTCCGGTATGAAGATTTAAAGGTTGCTCAAGAATCCAACGACAGGCGCGCCACCGTGAATACCATCGGGCTAAACTGGTATTACCGGGAAGATCTTCGAATCTCCAGCAGCTACAGTAAGGTCTTCGCCCCTGCTGATGATAATGACGAGGGTCAGATCTCAGGAAGTGGAGTGGCGTTTCGGATCTTGATTACCTTATAAAAAATGTTTGCTAAGCATTTTTGTAGTTAACAATTATCACCATCTTTTCATTGATATAGTCAACGGTTTTAACATCGCATGTTAATACCTTCACGCCTAACCGATCGGATATCTTCCTGCACATCAGGTCATGATCAGCCAACTCCTGCTCATCGATATAATCGAGGGTAAGTCTCATCCCGTAGGCTTGTGGTAGGATCGTTGGGTGGTCAAGTACATAGGCGAAGACCAAAAGTAAGGTAATACTGAAGAGTACCGTTCGAATATCTGTTCCCTGCAGGGAGCAAATTACCGAAATCGCGACGCAGCCAAAAAAGTAACTTATCTGGAGCACGCCCATTTGTTCCGATCGGAACGTAAATAGCGCGAGTATGGCAAACAATCCAAAGCCGGCAGCGACGCTGAAATTAACATCCGATAGTATCAGGAGCGCGCCGAATACGAATATGTTCGATAAGGCCGCTGCGGCCATCAGCTGACGATCTTTATATCGACGGTAAAAGATACCGTAGATAAGCGCAATCAAAGCCAATATGTCGATGATCAGCCGAACTATAACCGGATACATTTCTGAGAAAAATAAATCTAACTGCATGGTGCTAGCTTGTCTCTAAGTTGTTAAAACAAAAACGACGCCATCCATGAGTCAATCTGAGCCTGACAGGAGCGAATCGAACTTCAGTTGAGCATTTATTTCAGACTCATTAAGAAGTTCAATCCGCTCAAGCCAGATAGGTTAACATCTTACCTCATTCGCCCCCTTTGCGGTCCGTTATTAGTGC
>JASFJX010000518.1:0-3738 GCA_050119385.1 Candidatus Thiodiazotropha sp.
CGCCACAAGCGTGCAATTCACCCTGTAGCGTGACTCACCCAGTGGGTGAGTATGCCTATCGGACACTTTTTCTCTAAGAACAATAAATGAGTAGCAGAATGGAGCGGTCAACTGATTTTTTTAGGTTCAATTCAAAGCTGAGTCAAGCGGGATGTGATAAATAGGACGGCACCGGATCCGAGTAGAAAAAAAGCGGCCAGTGCGGCAAAGGTGAGCAGGCGATAGTGGGCTACCAACCCGATCTCCGCTTGGGTCGAGATAATTAGAGGACGCCGGTTTGTACCTGTGCTGCTTAGGGTGTGTAGCGGTTGTTGATCCTCTTGCATCTGCTCCCGGGTGACTTCGCGTTCGGCACTGCGTCGCGCAGTTTCCCATTCATCCATATCGATTTTACCGTCCCTGTTTTTGTCGAACCGCTCTAGCAGCGATGCATGATCGGTTTTCCATTCCCGCAGTCGTCCCTTGATCATGTCATCGCGCATCGCCTTGCGATCGATTTCACCAATAGAGCTGAAGAGGCCGATGGCATATAGCGGATCGCCAGGAATGATGGTCTCTTCGGTGTAGCGGTAGTTACCACCGAAAGTTTGGTTGGTGGAGATGCGGATACCGAAACGCTCTGCCTTGCTGTGAATGGTGCCGCTACCCCGGTCTGGGCCGGCCGAGGGTGTCGCATTCGGGCCGTACCAGATATTCTTATCACTGGGAGTGATGTTGGCTCCCTCCGGATCGAGTATGCACTCGCCAGTGGCGTCTCTGAGAAGAAACAGGCTGTCGCTCCTGCCGGAACGGACTGTTTTCCACCCCTTGTCGTCTTTTTTTTCGATCTTATAACGCCACCAGCAACAGCTAATACCGCTGAGAGGGGCCAGTACCGGTTCGCCTGCCATCATCGCCGCCTCGCCAATCAACTCTACATAGCCCTGAGGGGCTGAGCGAATGCGTGAAGTGGGTGTGTCTTCTATCAGCCTGGCCCGATGGAGATTGCGAAAGGTGAAATAGAACGCCATCAGGGCGAACACTGTCAGTGTCATTGTCCAGATCAAGAAAGCCCCATCGTTCATATTGGCAAGGTCTTGTAGCATCTTACTTGGGGCCTAGGTGAACAGAGCACCTATATTAACGTCGCTTAATTGAGACTCTTCGAATTCCAGCAACTGTGCTAGTTTGAAACCGAAATGTTTCGCCAGGATCAGATCGGGAAACTGCTCGATGCGTACGTTATTGATGTTGACACTGTCGTTATAAAACTCCCGTCGGTCCGCAATGCTGTTTTCAAGCCCCGTGATCCTCGATTGTAGATGTAAAAAGGTATCATTAGCTTTCAGATCAGGGTAGTTCTCCGCCACTGCGAACAGGTTACCTAGCCCTAATCGCATCTGGCTTTCGGCAGCGCCTACCGCAGCGACGTCGCCTTGACTCAGGGCGCTGCTCACCGCGCTGCGCGCAAGCATCACTTTTTCCAGGGTCTCCTGCTCGTATTTCATGTATTGCTTACAGGTCTCGACCAGTTTTGGCAGTTCATCGTGACGCTGTTTCAAGATCACATCGATGTTTGACCATGCCTTGGAGACGTCGTGTTTTAAACGCACCAGATTATTGTAAATCAGGACGCCATAGATCAGGATAGTGATGATTGTCCCTACCAGGACGAAGCTAATAATTTCCATTAATTCTGAATCCTCTAGCTACCATGTCGAAACTGCGCCGTTTTGAGTCCAAACTACCCGAGATCGCCGATGATGCCTATGTGGATGATAGAGCAGTCGTCATCGGCGATGTAGTCATCGCATCCCAGGCCTCTGTCTGGCCAATGTGCACCATACGAGGCGATGTGAACCGAATCCGTATCGGTGCACGGAGCAATATCCAGGATGGCTCGGTTTTGCATGTCTCCCACGATAGCTTCTATCAACCCGGCGGCAGCCCGCTGATCGTCGGTGAGGGCGTCACGGTTGGCCACAAGGTGCTGTTACACGGCTGTGAAGTGGCAGACAACTGTTTTATCGGCATGGGATCGATAATTCTTGATGGGGCGGTCATAGAATCACAAACCATGTTGGGTGCGGGGTCGTTGGTTCCCCAGGGCAAGCGCCTGGAGGGGGGGTATCTCTGGCTGGGGCAGCCGGCGCGGCGGGTGCGGCCGCTCAGCGGTCGGGAGAAGGAGATCATGGCGTATAACGCAGCGCACTATGTGAAGCTGGCGCAACGCCATTCGGATCAGGAGCAGACATAGTTGTCTGCTTGAGTCAGTGGAAAAATCTATTTACGCAACATGGCGATGACCTGTGATGTTTCGGGCAGAATCCCCCGCCAGAGGCGAAATGATTCTGCGGCCTGCTCTACCAGCATGCCGAGACCGTCCAGGGAGCGCGCCGCCTTATGCTCATAGCCCCACTGCTGAAAAGGGGTGGCCTGATTGCTGTAAAGCATGTCGTAGCACCATCCGCCTTTGGCTATTACTGAGTCGGGTATCATCGGTACTTCACCTGCAAGGCCGGCGGCAGTACCGTTGATGATCAGGTCGAACTGCATGCCTTCCAATTCATCCAGGCCGCAACCGGCCACCTGGCCATAGGCAGCAACGCCGTTGGCCAGGGAGTAGGCCTTGCTGGCGGTTCTGTTGGCGATGATGATACGCTTGGGTTGCTGTTCCAGCAGAGGACGGATGACACCTCGCACCGCGCCACCGGCCCCCAGCATCAGCAGTCGCTTTCCTTGCAGGCGGAAGCCTTGGTTGACGGTCAGATCCCTCACCAGTCCGGCCCCATCCGTGTTGTCGCCACGTAATAGATTGTTCTCCAGTCGAATCAGGGTATTCACCGCGCCTGCTGTATGCGCCCTCTGGCTCAACTCATCCGCCAACCGCCATGCCTGTTCCTTGAACGGCACGGTAACGTTGAGACCCAGCCCCCCTTCGCTTAGAAAGTGCCGTACATCAGCGGTAAAATCATCCGGATTACCTAGGATGCGGCCATACTTCACGGGCTCGCCGGTCTGTTTTGCGAATGCCTCATGAATCTCTGGTGACTTGCTATGTTCGATAGGGTTTCCGATGACGGCGTATTTATCCATGAATGCTCTCTTCTCCCCTAAAACTCATTGCATCCATTGCGCCGCCTGCTTGGCGAAATAGGTAAGGATGCCGTCGCAGCCTGCCCGTTTTATACACAGCAGAGACTCCATCACTACCGCTTGCTCATCCAGCCAGCCTTGCTGGGAAGCCGCCTTCAACATGGCGTATTCGCCACTGACCTGATAGGCGAATGTGGGTACCTGAAAGCGCTCTTTGACGCGCCTGACGATATCCAGGTAGGGCATGCCGGGTTTGACCATCACCATGTCGGCCCCCTCCTGCAGGTCCAGGGCTACCTCATGCAATGCCTCGTCACTATTGGCCGGATCCATCTGATAGCTGTATTTGTTGCCGCCGCCGAGATTGGCGGAAGAACCTACCGCGTCCCGGAAGGGGCCATAGAAGCTGGAGGCGTACTTGGCCGCATAGGAGAGGATGCGGGTATGGATGAAGCCTGCCTGCTCCAGTGCGTCCCGGATCGCACCGATACGTCCATCCATCATATCCGACGGGGCGACGATATCTGCACCGGCCTCGGCGTGAGATAGGGCCTGTTTAACCAGGACCTCCTTGGTTTCATCATTCATCACATAACCTGTGGCATCGATCAGGCCGTCCTGTCCGTGGGTGGTAAAGGGATCGAGGGCGACATCGGTTATGAT
>JASFJX010000519.1:0-3737 GCA_050119385.1 Candidatus Thiodiazotropha sp.
TGAAGCACAGATCCGTATGGCCTCGCAGGTTCGGGAATAGATCAGCAACCGCCCTCCCCGCCTCGGCACGCGAGGTAATTGCAACTAATTCACATGACGGGTGGGCTACCAGCAACCTGAGCAACTCAACACCGGTGTACCCGGTACCACCGACAATACCTACCTTTATCATCATTAAGGAAACCTGAATTATTTAAGAATTTTGGATGGTTACAACCAGTCATCAACGGCCAAGACCGGAAAAAACCTGCCCACTTTACGGTGCCTAGTTACAAAAAAAACAGCCTGATATCATAAGGCCATATCAATAAAACAAAAAGTAAACATAGAAGAAAACCCAAACAATTCTGAAATTAAAGGCTATTACGAGACAATAATGAACCATTGGGTGGAAATTCAGATCAATTGACTACAGATTAACAAATAGGCAACCAACAGGAAGACCATCATGGAGACCATCGACACTCTCGCCCTCACCCTTGGCGCCGGATGGGCCGCAGGTATCAACCTTTATGCCGCTGTCCTGGTTTTGGGCTATCTGGGAATGACCGGCCATGTCGTACTGCCCCCAGGGCTCGAGGTTCTCAGCGATCCGCTGGTAATGGGCATCGCCGGTATGATGTATTTCATTGAATTCTTTGCCGATAAGACGCCCGGCGTCGATAGCGGCTGGGACGCACTGCACACCTTTGTACGCATCCCGGCAGGGGCCCTGCTGGCAGCCGGCGCCGCCAGTGGTTTCGAGGTCAACCAGGCGGCCGAGCTAGCCGCCGCACTGGTCGGCGGCACCATGGCGGCCGGCAGCCACTTCACCAAGGCAGGTACCCGCCTGATGATCAACACCTCACCGGAGCCGGTGACCAACTGGACCGCCTCCATCGCTGAAGACCTGGCGGTCATCGGCGGACTCTGGGCGGCACTGAATTATCCTCTGGCGTTTATTATCCTCTTGATGCTATTCGTCGCCCTGGTGATATGGCTCCTGCCAAAGATCTGGCGGGCGCTGAAATCCCTGTTTCGCCGTATCGGCGCATTCTTCGGAAAAGAGCCACCTACGGCGGATTCATCCCATGGGAATCAGTCTGATCAACCCGATATACTGAAATCGCTCTTTCATACAGCAAGTGGCGGTGATCAGGGTACGAAAAAATAGGCTCAATTCAAGGTATCTTCCAGCACTTGAATCTCACCAATCATTTTCTCGTATAATCAATTAATTGTACGACAATATCCTGGAAACAACTATGTATGCCAGCGCCTACACTATCGCCCGCACCAAGTTATCAAGCACCATGGACCTGGTTTGCGAAGACTATGCTCCGATTATCATTACACGCAAGGAAGCTGGCTCGGTGGTCATGATTTCATTGGATGATTATCAGGCTCAAGAAGAGACTGCCTGCCTATTACGCAACCCCAAAAAACGCCCGACGTCTGCTTGAATCCATCGCTGAACTGGAGAGTGGCGGCAGTAGCCAAATTAACCACAACACCACACGCCATAAACGTTGGATATAACCAGGGCTATCCTAAAGGGCATGGCATAGACTAAATTATTGGCTACACTATTATTGCTAACTAAAAACAGGGAGGAGAACCGATGGCGACTCAAAAAAGACAACCAAAGACACAGAAGGCGAAAGGACAAACTATCCGCAAAAATACAGCTGCTGCATCCCCCACTTCAACCCAAAACAGACCTGAAGAAGAGAAGCGTCGCCTGATAGAGGAAGCGGCCTACTTCATCGCTGAACGACGTGGATTTCAGGGCGACATGGTACTGGATGACTGGCTTCAGGCGGAGAGAGAAGTAAATTCGAGAAGCGCTTCGACTCACTGACCTTGGAACACGGATATTCGTTTCTCACATAGACACCTTATCGTATCATTAACAAAAGGGGGCCTTTTAGAGAATCGGGATGGCAACAAGCTGTCTCAATTACAAGTAATCAACATAAACTTTCATTATTAAAACAAAGCAAACATCAATTGCCATTGATAATCTCCCGGCGATGATAGGGTGCGCGTATGTCTTTTATCCGTAATCCGAAGGCGTTGCATAGATGGTCCAGGTGTAAGGCACGCTGCCACCAGTGGGCATAAAGGCGGCATCGGAGACAAAGAGGTTCTCCGCGCCCCAGACCCGACAGTCGGGATCGAGCACCGCATGGTGCGGATCACAGCCGAAACGGCAGCCGCCGACGACCCCCACACCTCCTTCTCCACCGGATCAAGGGAGACAAAGCAGCCGTCATTCGGCAACCAGTCGCAGAAGATCTCGAACAGAAGCTTGCGGTCTTCTAAAAACCGCTGGTTATTTTTTTTCCTGATTACTCACAATACTCAGCCATTGAGTCAGTTCTTGATTTAAGCACAGTAGTCTCTGTGTACTTAAGTTGTATAGGAAAGCGTTGGCCGCAGGGATGCGGCCATCAAGCGCCCACGGATGGGTTTACAGCGACTTTCCTATACAACTTAAGTCCACGGAGACGAACCCAAATTACGCATCGAATACCAGAGTGATCTGTAAATACAATTGGTTAGAGTATCGTTCGCTTATCGACTTCATAGCTGAGAATCGTGGGTAATCAGGTTTTCTTTTCCCTGCGGCCGGGTGAAATATTAAGGTTTGATCACACTTGGGGGTCCGCCGGGTGTAGAAGCGGCCAAATCAGCGGGCTAAGGAACCTCGATTCCTGGCAAACCAGTTGTAGGTAATTTCGGTGACCTGGTTAAGGAAAGACCATCGGGGTGGAGCAACCAGCCATCCATAACCCAGTGCCGAGAACGCCAGACGAAAGACTTCCGGTCCTTCGACAATGACACCATCAGCCCGGCGGGCATGAATTCTGGCAAGCAACATCTGTCGCGTTCGGCCATAAGCTTTTGGATCAAAATCGGGAGCAGAGATGTCGATGAAGATGAGTTGTCGGGAATTTCTGTTAATACTGAAAATTATTTCGAAATTCACTCTCCAATTGGTCTATACAAGGCAAAACTACAATGCCGGGTAATAATAACGGGGCTTGACTAAGGTTCAGAATGTATCGTCTGGTATCCGCACCCATCCTTCCATCAACACCCTCGCGCTACGGCTCATCACCACCTTCTCAACAACCCAGTTACCGTTCTGCTGACTGGCCACTGCGCCGACCTTGAGGGTGCCGGAGGGATGACCGAAGGTGACCGACACCCGCTTGGCGCCGCCGGCGGCCAGATTGACCAGGGTGCCCGGGATGGCCGCCGCGGTACCGATGGCGACGGCCGCGGTGCCCATCATGGCGTGGTGGAGCTTGCCCATGGAGAGCGCACGTACATTGAGATCGATGTCGCTCGCCTTGATCACCTTACCGCTGGAGGCGGTGTAATCAGCTGCCGGGGCGACAAAGGCCACCTTGGGGGTATGCTGCCGGGCTGCCGCCTCTTGCACCCTTTCGATCAGGCCCATTTTGACGGCGCCATGGGCGCGGATGGTCTCAAAACGCTCCAGGGCCGCCGGATCACTGTTGATCACTTCCTGCAGCTCGGTGCCGCGGTAGCCGATTTCATCGGCGTTGAGAAAGATGGTGGGGATACCGGCATTGATCATGCTGGCTTGGAAGGTGCCGACGCCAGGCACCACCAGGTCGTCCATCAGATTGCCGGTGGGGAACATGGCCTCGGTGGGATCCACCGGGCTCATGAACTCGATTTTTATTTCCGCCGCAGGGAAGGTGACGCCGTCGAGTTCGAAGTCG
>JASFJX010000520.1:0-3736 GCA_050119385.1 Candidatus Thiodiazotropha sp.
AACCTCCTGGATACTGATCAGCCGGCGTACGCCATCCTCTTGCCGCTCCAGTTGAATGATGATGTCGAGGGCGGAGGCGATCTGGTTTCGTACCTGCCGGGTCGGCAGTTCGACCCCGCTCATGGCCACCATGCTCTCCACCCGGGTCATGGCATCCCGGGCCGAATTGGCGTGTATGGTGGTGAGGGAACCGTCGTGTCCGGTATTCATCGCCTGCAGCATATCCAGGGCCTCGGGACCGCGCACCTCGCCAATGATGATGCGGTCCGGGCGCATGCGCAGACTGTTGCGCATGAGATCCCGCTGGGTCACCTGGCCTTTGCCCTCGATGTTGGGTGGGCGGGTCTCCAGGCGCACCTTGTGGGGTTGCTGCAACTGCAGCTCCGCGGAGTCTTCGATGGTCACGATGCGTTCATCCAGCGGAATAAAGCCGGAGAGGACATTCAACAATGTCGTCTTGCCCGAGCCGGTGCCGCCGGAGATAAGCACATTGAGCCTGGCGCGCACGATGGCTTCCAACACTTTGGCGATGGGCGGGGTCAGCTCACGCAACTCGATCAGGCGCTCCATGGTCAGGCATTCAACGGCAAAGCGCCGAATGGAGAGCTGTGGGCCGTCAATGGCCAGCGGGGGAATGATGACATTGACCCGGGAACCATCCTGCAGACGGGCGTCCACCATGGGTGAGGACTCATCGATACGCCGGCCGACACGGGAGACGATGCGGTCGATGACGGTCATCAGGTGGCGCTCACTGTCAAAATGGGTGCTTGAGAGTTCCAGCTTGCCGTGTCTCTCGATGTAGACCTGGCCCGGGCCGTTGACCAGGATGTCAGAAATGTTCGGATCGCCGAGCAGCTGCTCCAAGGGGCCGAGGCCCAGCACCTCGTTTTCGATCTCGTGGATGATGCGTTGACGGGTGGGTATATTGAACGGCAGCGACTCCTGCTCCATGACGCTTTCACAGCTCTCCCGGATCAGACTGCGTGCTTCGTCTTCCTCCAGCTTGGAGAGCATGGGCAGGTCGAGCATCTTGACGATGCGATGAATGATCTCCTGCTTCCACACCTTTTCATCCTGGCTGAGCCCGGATTGCAAACCAGATCCCAGCCGCCCTGAAGCAGGTGATAATCTGTCGGCCGCTGTCACCAGGGAGCTGCCTGCCGGTTTTATTTTGCCGCTATTTAAACGCATCTGTCTCTACCTCAATTTCTCGCCTGTAATCCCAGCCAACCCAGCATGCCGCCGGTTCGTTTATGCGCACGATCGCTATCGGGCACGAGCGATTGGGTTAAATTGAGAATCGCCTTGGGGAGCGCTGAATGAGTCGTTCCTTCCACGACCGGAACACCCAGGTTGATGGAAGCCGTAACCTGAGCATAATCACTGGGAATGGTTTCAATGGGTACCTGGGGAAAGGCGTTTTTGAAATCATCGATACGCACTTCCGACTTCTTGTTGAACCGATTGATGACAATCAGTATACGCTCTGTGGTAATGCCCAAATGGTCGTTGAGAATGGACAGCAGCCGTTTAGTGTCCTGCAAATGGGTGACGGATTGCTGGGCCACCACCGCCACCTGGTCGATCCGCTCCAGAATCGCCGCCGTTGTCCGGTCGATACGCCGTGGCAGATCGATAATGATCTCCTGATAGGCGATGTCCAGGACATCGAGCAGATGGGTGATGCGCTCCTCGGCGATCTCCTCGGGCAGCACCAGCTCTTTTTTAGCCGACGAGAAGAGATGCAGGCCGCTATTATGCACCTGCACATAACCCGGCAGCGCGGCGCTGTCCAGGGTATCCGAAAACTCCAGGGCCTTTATCAGGCCGCCACTCGGGTTCATGTTGAGATAGATGGGCAAGCCCCCGAACTGGATATCGAAATCGAGCAGCATCGTCTTTCGCGCGCGCTTGCCGGCTAACGCGGCCGCTACATTGGCGGCAAGAAAACTGGCGCCGCTGCCGCCCTTTGCATTGATGAAAGCGATCAGCCGCGCGGAGTTCTCCGTTTTTGCCGCTTGCCCTTCACGGGCCAGCTCAATCAGTCGCGCGGCCAGTGCTTCCGCCTCATAGGGCGGTGACAACAGGTCCCGCGCCCCGGCCTGCATGGCGTTTCGCAATAGTTCCATATCACTGCTTGGACTGAGTACCAGAAAGGGCGGTTTTTTCGCCGGTAGCGCCTGCAGGATAGCAGGCAGGGAGGTCTGCTGATTCTCATCCAGGCATAGGGCGAGCACATGGGGCATGGCGTCCCGTTGACCCTCGTCCCAGGGATCCCCATTGCCGTTGCCATAGACATGGGTTTTCAAGGATAGCAAAGGTTGCCCTTCCAGCATGCTGCCGAAACCAGAGACAGCGTCCCTGGAGCGACCGAGCAACATGATATTGGTTTTGTGTAACATCTCTTTCCCTATGCGGTGTTTGTGATGGATCTATTTACCCAACTGGATCTGTATGATGCTCTGCTCCACTTTTTTGGGATCCGCCACCTCCTTGCTATAGGCACGCCATACGGCTTCACTCTTCTGCCCGCTCATGCCATCTCCCCGGTATCCCGGTTGAGCGGTCTGCAGTTCGATCATGTTGCGTACGGACGAGCCAAAACTGCGCTCCAGGGCCGTCGGTGTGGATTCGCATCCGCCAAGCAGTGAGCTCGTGGCCAGAATCAGCACGGCTGTCGTGTTATGTATGTTGTGTTTAAATCTAGGCATGGCATGCTCTCCGGCATTGATCAGAGTTCATGGCCGAAAATACCTTCGGCTCCGGTTTTATCGGGCCCCAACGAGGGGCGTTGTTTTCCCTCCATCCTGCCCAGCAGGTAGAATTCGGTGTCGTTGGGCTCGACGAAATCATCGGTGGGCAGTTTCGCCAGTTCGGCATCGAAGGCCTTTGCCAGGCGCGGGGTGACAAAGATCACCAGTTCCGACTGGCCCTTGATGAACTCCTGGCTGCGGAACAGATTGCCCAGGATGGGCAGGTCGCCCAGGCCGGGAAACTTGCGCACGCTCTCGCGCAGGTTTTCATTGATCAGGCCGGCGATGGCGATGGTCTGGCCGCTGGGCACCTCCACGGTGGCGTTGGCCGCCCGCTTGGTAAGCGCTGGGATGAAGTAGCTGGAGGAGGAGACCCCTTCGGAGAAACCGAGCTGCAAGGCGTTGTCATGGGCCAGTTCCGATACCGAGACGTTGACCTTCAGGCTGACCAGCCCCGAATCTAGCACTACGGGCACGAAGATCAGTCCCACCCCATACTCCTTGAACTTAACAGTGACGTTGCCATTGGATTGAGGCACCGGAATGGGGAACTCGCCACCGGAGACGAACTTGGCCTCCTGGCCGCTCAGGGTGGTCAGGTTGGGCTCGGCCAGCACCTTGGCCAATCCCTTGTTCTTGGCCGCATCGATGACGAATTCGAGAAAAAAGTCGCCACTCAGGTATTGCATGAAGAGGCCCGCGTTCTCGATGGTGCTCTGGCTCGGCGCGAGTTCGGTTACCGCCGGTCCCCATACCGGACCAGTGAGATGAGGTACGCGCACATCCCCCAGCACTGCGTCGGTGATGATCGCATCGGGAAAGGCCGCGCCCCCGTTGACCGCGCCCAGGCTCCAGTGTGAATCTGTTGAAAAGGCGCTGAAGTTGATATCGAGCCGGCGCACCAGGCTGCGCGATATCTCCGCCACCTTGACTTCGAGCAGCACCTGCTGCGCTCCGCCTATCTGCATCAGATTCAGCAA
>JASFJX010000521.1:0-3734 GCA_050119385.1 Candidatus Thiodiazotropha sp.
TCCCTGTGCCAGCAGCCTTTGACGCAAGGCAATCCCGCAGCAGCCCACCCAGTCAGCCAGTGTCGAGCGGGCAATGGGAATGCCAGCACGGGCAAAGATACTGTCCGGGCGGTACAACCGCAGGTGATCGGCATTCTTGGCCACCAGGACATGCGCCAGCAGGCTGTTGGTTGGAATGCCCTTGTCGATGACCTGGGCCGCTACCGGCGCCTGAGTCAGTATTTCACACTGATCACAGACCCATTTCCCTGCCAAATTCACCCCAAATGAATCCGCATGGACCCAGAACTTCAAATTGTATCAATTAAACTGTGACTCGATTCCAAGTTTGAAAAGTCGTTTTCATCCTATTATCCAACAAACCAATATGGATTTTAGTTCGCCATAGGGTCAATTAATGCGAGTGATTGTGACGATCTTAGTACAAGTTTTCACTTGTATGTAAGTGATCTATATTCGTCGCTTCACTATTAAGACATCACTGATTCTATCTACCGCTAAACTCCAATTGTAAGGATTAGCCAATAGGCAACGACAATAAACTCTACTCAGGAGTTTCATGATGTTTTCGAAGATCAGGATGGCTCTGACTTCACAGCATGTCTCGGTATATCCACCCTTTTTCATCGCGATTCTGCGAGTATGGAAGAGCAGAATCATCTCTCATAACGTCACCCAACATGTCATGGAGAACGCAGGATAAAAACAACTCCAGAATATAACTGCGGTAGTCAACTGTCAGGCCATGTTCTTATTTATAAGAAGATACACAGGCTAATCGGTGTTGCTGTATTGTTGTGTAAATAATTCAATGTACTCGTTTCAAAAACGTTTCATGATCACCGGACATACACCTAAGCAGGTAAAGATAAAATCCATTTTAATAGATGCTATTCGTGGTTGGCATAAAGTCGTGTAGAAACAATTAAAGATAAGACGCCGATGAAAAGAAAAACATCTATCGAATATATTTAAATATCTTAAATATATAATTAACAATGCAGTTGTGAAAAGTTAAATATCAAAGATACAAATCGTTAAGGCTAACACTATAGGGTACCGTTCGCTTGATAGATTTAGACACAGCATACCGCATTACACTAGCGATAGAATTGCAGCTTCAGTCTTTACATAGATTTACAATGAACTGTGACAAGAGACACAGTGGTAACAGAGTGTCTATTCCATTAAACCAGAACTTTCCTTAGCTTTAGCATAGTGTCTCTTCTTGATAGCTGATGCTGCATAAAGATACTCGGATGGAAATGTTTTTAAATAATTAATTATGAGTGCATGGTTAATGGTCTGCTTTAACAGATTTTGCTTAACTGCTTTTATGGACGTATGGATAACCTTGCCCGACAAACGGTATTTCTTCTTATTAACGACTAATTTAAGCTATTAGAAAATAAGCGAGGTTCTACATATGTATCTAAAGCATGGCTTCACATTGGTTGAGTTGATGGTAGCCATTGTTGTCGCTGGAATCCTGGTAGCTCTTGCTGTACCAAGCTATTTGGGTTTTGTCGAAAGAAATACCATTAGCACTACCAGCAATGAATTACTGGGAGGCCTCTTATTAGCGCGCAGCGAAGCCGTCAGACAAGAAGCGTCAACTACTTTTACCCCTGAGGCCGACGGATGGTTAGTGCAATCTGCTGATGTAACGCTCTTAGACTATACCGTCACAAGCGAGCATGTCGCCATCTCCGGTGATACCATCACCTACAGCCCGAGAGGAAGAGCGGGCCTTGATTCAGCAGGATCAATCGATATCAGCTACAAAAACACCCTAGTAAGCCGCGTCTGCCTCAGCCTCAGCGGTCGCCCGTTCATCAGATTAGTAGAAGATGGAGACTGCCAATGAGGTCATCAATATGTATCGCTCGCCCCCGGGCAATGTGTCAAGGCATGACACTCATTGAAGTTATGGTTGCGACTGTTGTTATCGCCGTAGGCCTATTAGGTGTGGCGGCGCTTCAAGTCTCAGCCCTGCAAGGCGCAAGTAATGCCGAATATCGATCCAAAGCAATTGATTTCGCGTCCGCCCTGTCTGACCGAATGCATGCAAATCTTGAGGCTTTTAGTGAGCTTGATGACACAGCCGGTCTCGATAACGCTTATGTGTTGGAAGCGACAACACTTGATTGCACATCAACTCCTGCCGCAATCTGCGCCATGGACCCCAGCATGACCGATGGCTCAACGATCAGCACTTGTGATCCGACAGAACTAGCCGCCTTCGATCTGTGGGAAATCGCCTGTGATAACGGTATAGAGTCGTCTTTGCCCGGTGGGCAGCTAACTCTGACATGCCTTGATGGCTCTACTACCTGTAACGGTCTATCTAAAATGTTGATCACCATCAGTTGGCAACTTCAAAGCGATGATAATGCAACCGAACAGGTAATCATGACGGTGGTACCAGGAGCGCCTTAAAAATGAATACACCTAAAAGACATCAAACCGGCTTCTCGATCATCTCATTGATGATTGCCAGCGCCATCGGCATCTTTATCATTGGAGGCGCCGCAAAGGTCTACCTCGACAGCAAAAACACTTTTAATGCGAGATCAGCCATCGCAGCAACGACTGAGAATTATCGCTTCGCACTCCAGGATATGCGTCGCACATTGGTGATGGCAGGAAGGGGCATCTCTCCATCAGACGATGGCATAGACGCCTACACAGATGGTAATGGCGACAACGGTATACGAACTTTTCCCGCCGTCGGCACTAGCGGTATAGTGAGTGGAGATACAGCCAGTGGCTCACCCTGGAGCCCCAACCCTGAAGATTCCAGCATCGTCGCCGTCCGATATGCTTCGGGTCCCGCACCATGCGGACTGGCCGACAACGTACTAGGAACGGGTAATGCCACTATCACAGTACGCTTTTTAGTCAATACTGAAGGCAACCTCATTTGCCAAGTATTTCAGGCTGGCGTTGAACTCGTCGCTCAACCCATCGTCTCAGGGGTCGCGCAAATGCGTGTACTATATGGCTTAGATAGTGAACCTGAAATTCCTGATGGTGTCGCTGAAAGGTATCTCACAGCAAAGGAGATTGGTGATAGCGAATGGCCGGCAGTCGTTTCCATCCGTATCGGATTGGTTGTCCATTCCGGTGACGATGTACAACTACCTAACAACTTTCGCCCTAGCGAACCTGAAACATTGGATCTTCTCGGTGCCACATACACCGCCCCGGACACAAATCACGTTTATAAATCTGCCAGTACCACGATTTCACTACGAAACCTTCATCACGTGGATCGCCAGAACAGCTAGGACTACCTATGAGATCTTACACTAGACAATTTTCAAACAAGAGAAACACCCAAAGTGGTGCGGCTTTGATTATCAGTTTGATTCTGCTCATCATCATCACGATTTTAAGCGTGACTGCGATGCGTAACACTAACTTTGAAACAAAGATTTCAGTCAACCACCAACTCAAGGAGCTGAGTTTTCGAGCTGCTGAGAACGCCCTTGCGATTGTCACCGGCCCCGAATTGGATTCTATAGGCATTGATATTCCAAATGTCGTCGATGAGACCACTACTAATGCCAATCTTTTCGAAGCCACGGTTACCGGACAGCCCTCGTTGTCAACTGAAGTCGACATTTGGTACCAAAGAAAAATCGACCCCAAAGCGGGTGAGGGTAATATGCTCTTCTCCGGCCATCAACTCGATATTATTACTCATCTCTACCAGGTAGATGCTAAAGGAA
>JASFJX010000522.1:0-3733 GCA_050119385.1 Candidatus Thiodiazotropha sp.
CCTTCCAGAATGGGCGGAGAAAAAGGGTGAGAGGGGCGTCAAAGCCTTCAGGAAGAGTCGAAATAAAGTGAGTATCGATGGTAAGCCCACGGACTTGGCGTAGTCTCACCTATCGATTATTGACTGTTCATGCCTCCCTGTTTACTCCCCATACAGAGTTATCGATACCTTGCGTTGGTGAGGATGGGTGCGATGCTCCCATAGGTAGATACCCTGCCATGTCCCAAGCGCGGGTCGGCCGTTGCTGATCGGCAGACTCAAATCCATACTAGTCAGGATTGATCGTACATGGGCCGGCATGTCGTCTGCTCCCTCCTGGGTATGGTCGAATATCGGATCGCCATCGGGTACCAGCCGGGCCATGATGCGCTCCAGATCGGAACGCACTGTCGGATCGGCATTTTCACACAGAATCAGTGAAGCGCTGGTGTGCTGGATGAAGAGTTGGCAGATCCCGGTCCGAATACCGGCACGCTTGACAGCATCAGCCACCTGGCCGGTGATATTGTAGGTATTACGTCCCCGGGTCTGAATCTGTATCGCTTCTTGGAACACCATCTTTGCCTTTCTCCCGCTTGTTCTGGCATGCTTTCAATGAGTCAATAGTACAATGGTTTTTTTTCAGTCGCCAAAGGCCGTTTCTTTGGGGAAGGGCCGTGTTATGAAAGTGAACAGCTTTGATTAAGGAAAGTGTAACAAAGAGTCTGGCTGAACAGCCTGTCACTGAATTGAAAGGGGTCGGGGCAAGGAATGCCGAAAAACTCGCCAGGTTGGGTATCCTGAGCCTGCAGGATCTGCTGTTCCATCTGCCATTGCGTTACCAGGACCGGACCCGGATTCATCCGATCGGCAGCCTGCGGCGTGGTGATCAGGTCGTGATCGAGGGGGAGATCGATCTGGCGGAGATCAAATTCGGTCGCCGTCGCTCATTGATGGTACACCTGTCTGACGCAACAGGTAGCCTGTTTCTGCGTTTTTTCTATTTCAGCAATGCCCAGCGGCAAGCATTGAATCGTGGTGTTCGGTTGCGTTGCTTTGGTGAGGTACGCAATGGGCCTAACAGTCTCGAGATGGTGCATCCGGAGTACCAGCGCATCGACCCGAACCAACCAATGGCGGTAGAGACATCGTTGACGCCTATCTATCCCACCACAGAAGGAGTCCATCAGTTGACCCTGCGTGGCCTAATGCAGCAGGCTTTAGAGCGACTGCAACAACAGCCGGAGGGATTAAGGGAGTGGTTACCCCAGTCTTTGTTGGCACGTTTTCCTCAAATGAATCTTGCTCAGGCAGTCAGCTATCTTCACTCGCCACCACCCGATGCCGATCAGCAGCGGCTTTTGGCCGGTGTTCATCCCGCGCAACAGCGCCTCTCCTATGAGGAGTTACTCGCCCATCAGATCAGCTTACGCAGCATGCGGGCCCGGCATCAACGCATTCGCGCCACCCCCTTTAAAGCGGATAACAGGCTGAAACAGGCATTTCTTAGCGCACTGCCGTTCCAATTGACCGATGCCCAGACCCGGGTAGTGGCGGAGATTGAGCGGGATCTTTCCGGCTCCCAACCGATGCAGCGCCTGGTGCAGGGGGATGTAGGTTCAGGTAAAACGGTGGTCAGCGCCATGGCGGTGCTGCAGGCCATTGCTGCCGGCAGTCAGGTGGCCTTGATGGCGCCCACGGAGTTGCTGGCGGAACAGCATCTGCGCAACTTCTCTCAATGGTTGCTGCCACTGGGGATCGAGATCGGCTGGCTCACCGGGCGGCTTAAAGGACGCCCTCGAGAGTCGGTGATTGAACGGATCGCTTCGGGAGAGATGCAACTGGCAGTGGGTACCCATGCGCTGTTTCAGCAGGACGTGGTGTTCAATGACCTCGGCCTGGTGGTCATCGACGAACAGCACCGCTTTGGTGTCCATCAGCGACTGGCGCTGCGGGAAAAAGGCAACAGAGAGGGACATACGCCCCATCAGTTGATTATGACCGCCACACCGATCCCGCGTACACTGGCGATGACCGCATATGCCGATCTCGATCTGTCGGTCATCGATGGCCTTCCGCCTGGCCGTAAGCCAGTCACTACCGCAGTGATATCCGACCGCAGGCGCGACGAAGTCATAGCACGGGTTCATGCGGCCTGTACTCAGGGGCGTCAGGCCTATTGGGTTTGTACTCTGATCGAGGAGTCAGAGGCGTTGCAGTGCCAGGCGGCGGAGGATACCGCACAGCTGTTGGGTGACGCTTTGCCGGAACTGAAGGTGGCGCTGGTCCATGGCCGGGTGAAGCAGGAGGAGAAGGAGCGTGTGATGCGGGATTTCCAAACTGGCGAGGTGGATCTGCTGATAGCTACCACAGTCATTGAAGTGGGTGTGGATGTGCCGAATGCGAGCCTGATGATTATCGAAAATCCCGAACGCCTGGGTTTGGCGCAGTTGCATCAGTTGCGCGGCAGGGTTGGCCGTGGCAGTGAAGAAAGCCACTGTGTCCTGATGTATCATTCACCCCTTTCGGTCAACGCCAAAGCGCGTTTGGCGATCCTGCGTGAGACCAGTGACGGCTTCATCATTGCGCAAAAGGATCTGGAGATGAGGGGGCCCGGCGAGGTGTTGGGAACCCGGCAGACCGGTGAGATGCAGTTGCGTATCGCTGATCTGGTGAGGGACCAGGGGATGCTCGACGAGGTGCGCGATGCGGCAGAGATGTTGTTGCAGAGTGATCCGGACGCGGCGTCTCAACTGGTCGAGCGCTGGTTGGGTTCGCGCATCAATTACGTCAAGGCATAGTCTCCTGTCCGCTTAACCCGGGCAGGATATGGGTAGGTTGTTGAATCTCGTCATTCAATTACCGGGTGTGCGATAATATCCTCTTTTCAGGATGAGATAGTTTGAGGCAACAGAATAGTCCCAGGTTCAACCCTGAGCCCAATTGGAGCGATTGGCGCCAACGCTCACATATGCAGATACCGTCACCGGTCGCCTCATGGCTGGGTGATAAGGGTTCATTGACACAGCGTGTCATCCAGTGCTGTGGTGCGGGTGAGTTCAAAGTACGCCTGTTATATCAGGGCTGGGGAACACCTCTCAACAGCGAGTACCGTATTTTAAGAATGCGTCGGGGGATGCTTGCTATGGTGCGGGATGTGGAGTTGCGGTGTAATGATATTCCTTGGGTTTTTGCACGTACGTTGATACCGATCAGCAGTCTCAAGGGCGCGGCGCAGCGGCTGACGCAACTGGGAGAGAAACCCTTGGGGGCGGTACTCTTTTCCGATGCGAAAGTTATCCGGGGAGCAACCCAGGTGGCGCGGCTGCTACCCGGCCAGCCTCTGTTCGAGACGGCCTGCAATCATCTGCCGAAGAAGCCGAATCGATTATGGGGTCGGCGTACCCTGTTTTATATACAGAAGAGACCATTGCTGGTGAATGAGGTATTTCTCCCCAACCTGGAGGTTGAATTCAATGACAAGTCAACAGGTTGACCTGATGCCTTCGGGCACCGGCCCGGTGGGCTGGTGGGAGCGTCTACGCCGATACGCCCTGCTGGTGAGGCTGAATCGGCCTATCGGCATCCTGTTATTGTTGTGGCCCACCCTATGGGCGCTCTGGATCGCCGGTGATGGCGCACCTGCCTGGCATATCGTACTGGTGTTTGTCACCGGGGTGGCGCTGATGCGCTCCGCCGGGTGTGCAATCAATGACTATGCCGATCGGGATTTCGATGGCCATGTGAGGCGCAC
>JASFJX010000523.1:0-3732 GCA_050119385.1 Candidatus Thiodiazotropha sp.
GCCAGCGCCATGATCACGGCAGCGATAGCACCGCTACCCTGCAGCGCGCGGCCGGCAATGATGCCGTAGATGGTTTCCGAACTGGCGGCCACCGCACTGCCGATAGCGAATATCAACAATCCTCCGATGAGTACCGGTTTGCGACCGATATGGTCGGATAACATACCGAACGGGATCTGCAACAGCGCCTGGGTCAAGCCATAGGCACCGATGGCGATTCCCACCAACAGCGGCGTGACCTCGGGCAACCCTTCCGCATACAGGGCAAATACCGGCAGGATCAGAAAAAGACCCAGCATTCGCAGGGAAAACAACCCGGAGAGAGAGTAGGCCGCCCGTCGTTCAATCTCGTTTAACCCGGCGTCGTTTTCTCGCCCACTACTCATCGATGTACCGTTTTAGCTGTAGATTTACAAAAGATCGCGTATGGTACCAGGTTCGCTCTGTTCAATGCAGTACTACCTCAGTAACAAAAGGGATACCATCAATTCTCCTGACTAATTAACCCACGCCAGGGATAATGCATATTTAATCAACAACTTAGAACTTGCTTACCAAACCATCCTTAATAGACTTTGGATACTCCGTTTCCGATCCCCGTTTGCGGAAATAGAAAGCAGCAGAGCCCGTACCAAAAAAAACGGGGCCTGAAGGCCCCATTACCCATCAATTGATCGTATCAAACGATGTAATTTGTTATTTCACCCCCACCCGGTGATCCCTGACCGGGCCGTGTTGCCATTAGGCTGACTCACGTGAGGGGGAATTGTTTTTTCCTGAACTGCTTAGAACTTGTGAATCAAACCGCCTAAGAGGGCGCTCTCTTCGTAGTCGCTCTCATCCTCTTCATACAGGGTGTAAGCTACATGCAATATAGTTTTCTTGCTCATGGCATGCTCATAACCCAAGCTCCATTGAGTAACATCGTTGCCCTCGGTGCCGTCTGTCACTTTGACAGCGGGGCTGATAGAGGCTTTTGCGATCGGCGCATCACTTGCCAGGTACTGTGCCTTGATCTTGCCGCTACCCCCGACTTTGACATTACCACTCACACCGAATGCATCGGCATCTTCACCTGCATCGTCTAGATCGAGGCTGCTGAACATGGCGCCGACCTGCCACATACCCCCCTTCCAGATAAGGGTACCGCGTATCAGTGAGGGATCCGCATCAGCCACCACGCCAAGATCGTAGCTGTTATAGGCCAGAGAGGCGTAGAGAGGGCCATTGCTGTAGATACCTGCCAGGGAGATATGATCGAACAGCCCAACCAGCGCATCATCGTCATCAATGTTCGCGCCGTCGCCCAGCTCACCGGCAACGGTCGCACCGACGAAGGAGAAGCCGCCACCTATAGTAGGCGATACATAGGCGATGACATTGTCAACCCGATCCTCACCCGGAATCACGCTCTTGATATCGCCAGCTATGTCGCCGAACTGATCGAACTTGCCCTGGGACATCTTCAGCGGGGTGTCGTGACGACCCAGCAGCAGGGTGCCGAAACCGCCGGCCAGACCCGCAAATTGGTTACGATCACCCAGGCCATCACCATCATCGTGATTGATCTTGAACTCGAACTGGTAGACGGCCTTCAAACCGTCGCTCAGGTCTTCGCTGCCCTTGATGCCAACCCGGGAGTCGATACTGTCGACACTCCAGACGTCACCATCGGTGGTGCCGTCATCCACAGAGGTGTTCTGTATGACCATATGGGCCTTACCATACAGTGTTGCATCGGCCATGGCGGCTACGGGTGCCACTAGGGCGGCGGCTATTGCCAAAGAGAGAATTTTTTTCATTGGATACCCCGTTAAAGGAAACAAAAAATGGTTTAGAACCGATATTCTGCTTAACGGAGGTTAAAGGAATACTATGACTCTATTGCAATTTCGCTACACTGATCATTTACGTTGTAGAAAAATAACAAAACCTGTTACACCCAATGCAGGTATATGTTGTATTAGGAATTTTTTTCTATGACATTTCCATGATGACGTCACAGGCGAGTTATCCTGACAAAACCTTGTTGCAGGTTTTAGACGATTTATAAATTAACGGGGGACAGGCCATACCAAACACAAACAGCCTCAGCTCATTCGATAGCCTTTTGTCAGCAGATCAATAGACCGCGTATACTAACAGGTTGGCTCACTTGATTGCGGTAGTACCTCAACGAGAATATGGATACCATCAATATTCGCGGCGCTCGCACCCACAACCTGCAAAATGTCGATCTTGAACTGCCGCGAGACAAGCTGATTGTCTTCACCGGGCTATCGGGCTCAGGTAAATCCTCACTCGCCTTCGACACCATCTATGCAGAGGGCCAGCGCCGCTATGTGGAGTCATTATCCGCCTACGCGCGGCAGTTTCTCTCCCTGATGGAGAAGCCCGATGTGGATCATATCGAGGGGCTCTCACCGGCGATCTCCATCGAACAGAAGAGCACCTCCCACAATCCCCGTTCCACTGTCGGCACCATTACCGAGATCTATGATTACCTGCGCCTGCTATTCGCCCGGGTAGGCACGCCCCGCTGTCCCGAGCACGATACCAACCTGGAGGCGCAGAGTATCAGCCAGATGGTGGATCAGGTGCTGGCCTTGCCCGAGGGGGAGCGCCTGATGCTGCTGGCACCGGTGGTGCAAGAGCGCAAAGGCGAACACCAGAAGTTACTGCAAGAGCTGCATGCCCAGGGCTATATCCGGGCACGTATCGACGGAGAGGTGTTCGAACTCGATGATGCCCCTACCCTGGAACTGCATAAAAAGCACTCCATCGAGGTGGTGGTGGACCGTTTCAAGGTACGCGAGGACCTCGCCACCCGGCTGGCGGAATCCTTCGAAACCGCGCTCAATCTGGCGGATGGACTGGTGCGTGTAGCCTGGATGGATGGCAGCCAAGCGGAACTGATCTTCTCTTCCCGCTTTGCCTGTCCCCATTGCGGATACAGCCTGACCGAACTGGAACCCCGGCTATTCTCCTTCAATAACCCGGTGGGTGCCTGCCCCACCTGCGACGGCCTCGGGGTGGAGCAGTTCTTCGACCCACAAAAGGTGGTAGCCCATCCTGAACTCTCCCTGGCCGGGGGCGCGGTACGCAGCTGGGATCGGCGTAACGCCTACTATTTTCAGATGATCACATCCCTCGGACGACACTACGGATTCGATCCGGAGACTCCCTGGGAGTCCCTGACAAAAAAGGTGCGGAAGATCATTCTGCAGGGCAGCGGCCGCGAAGAAATCGAGTTCAGCTACCACAACGAGCGGGGACGCTCGGTGAAAAAGCGCCACCCCTTCGAGGGCATTATCTCCAACATGGAGCGGCGCTACCGGGAGACCGACTCCAACGCGGTGCGCGAGGAGCTCTCCCGTTATATCTCCAGCCAATCCTGTCCCGATTGCGCCGGCACCCGCCTGGCCCAGGCTGCACGACATGTCTTCATCGGCAAGCACAACCTCCCCCATATCACTAGCATGCCCATCGGCCTGGCAAAGCAGACCCTCTCGACACTGAAGCTGACGGGAAAGCGGGGCAAGATCGCGCAGAAGATACTCAAGGAGATCGATCAACGGCTCCACTTTCTGGTCAATGTTGGGCTCGAGTACCTAACCCTAGATCGTAGCGCTGAGACCCTCTCCGGAGGCGAGGCCCAGCGCATCCGCCTGGCAAGCCAGATCGGCGCCGGCCTGGTCGGTGTCATGTATGTCCTCGATGAACCCTCCATTG
>JASFJX010000524.1:0-3731 GCA_050119385.1 Candidatus Thiodiazotropha sp.
TGCGTCAACAGTTCGGCGTCTCCATTGCCCAGTTCGAGGGAATACAGAAACCACTGGCACGCATCGCCGGCTTAAGCTACATCATTGATGCTGCACGACTGCATACCATTCAAGCGATCGTGGAGGGCAATAAACCGAGTGTGCCGTCGGCAATTCTGAAATACCACACAACGGAAATGGCCAGGCAGTGCGTTATCGATGCCATGGACATCCATGCAGGTAAAGGGATAAGCAAAGGTCCGAAGAACTATATCGCCGACCTGTATGAGTCGATACCCGTGGCGATCACCGTGGAGGGAGCGAACATTCTCACCCGCAACCTGATGATCTTCGGGCAGGGTGCGATCCGATCGCACCCCTTCGTCATGCAGGAGATGACACTGGCTCATGCGGAGCAGAGTCAGGAGGTTATCGCCAAGTTCGATACCACCTTGACTGCGCATATGGGTCATACCATCAGCAACTTTGCCCGCATGCTGGTCATGGGACTCGGTCTGTCACGCGAGGCTGCGCTAAGCGATAAACAACATCTGCTTCCCTACTACCGCCATTTCAACAGGCTCAGCAGCCTGTTTGCCGTGATTACTGATATCGCCTTGCTCAACCTGAATGCGAAACTCAAATTCAATGAGATGCTCTCGGCCCGCCTGGGGGATCTGTTGAGCATGTTGTTTCTCGGCAGTATGGTGATCAAACAGCATGAAGAGAGCCAACATGCCGATGAAGAGTGGCCGGTTGCCCAGTGGGCACTTGACTATCTTCTCTATCAATACCAGTTAGCCTTCGACCAACTGATGGAGAATTGGCCTAATCGATTCGTACCCTTTGTAGTGAAGCGCCTTGCCTTCCCCTTCGGAACTCGATTCAGCGCACCTAAAGACAAGCTGGAAAAATCGATAATCGAACTGATTACCAACAATAGCGCCACCAGAACCAGGTTGACCCATGGCCTGGACATGGAGGCTGGACCCAACAATCCGTTGGCCGAGGTCAACCAGGTGTTCCTAGAGAGCCTCGCCCTGCGGCCGATCCTAAAACGCATCAAGCATGCTTTGCGCTCGGGTGATTTGGCTAAACCGGAGGATGACAACCTTGCAAATGCAGCTCAGGATACGGGATTGATAACCGAACATGAGGCCGAACAACTGCGGCGCTTTGATCGTCTTCTGATGGCTGTTATCCAGGTTGATGACTTCGATGAGTCGGAGTTGATCCGTACACCATTGATGAGCAAGATGCGCTAAAAATAACCACAGGGTGAACAGATCCCATGAGGGGGTCTGTGCCGGAGGGAGATACGTCAATGAATTCGACTGCTCAACATTCTGACCGCAAAACAAGTAAAGCTGCTGTCGGTGTACCCGTTTTCAAGCAGGTTGCCGTACTCGGCGCCGGTGTGATGGGGGCACAGATAGCCGCTCATTTCGCCAATGCCGGTATTCCATCCCTGCTGTTCGATCTGCCCAAGGAGGGTGATGATAAGAGTGCAATTGCCAATCAGGCGATCAAAGCACTCGCCAAACAGAAGCCGGAACCATTGGCTATGGCGCAATACGCTTCCAGGATTACAGCGTGTAATTACAACGATGACCTGGAAAAACTCACAACCTGCGATCTGGTGATCGAGGCGATTGCGGAAAGGCTCGAGTGGAAAACCGACCTGTATCAAAAGATCCTACCCCATCTCAATGCCGAGGCAATACTCGCCAGCAATACATCCGGCCTCTCTATCTCTGAACTGGCCAAAAGCCTTCCGGATGATATACGCAACCGCTTTCTCGGCCTCCATTTCTTCAATCCACCACGTTATATGCCGCTGGTTGAGTTGATAGCTCAACCCCAAACCGCGGCAAATGTACTCGACGGCGTCGAGAGCTTTTGCGTCACCACCCTTGGCAAAGGCATCGTCAGGGCAAGGGATAGTGTTAATTTTATTGCCAATCGGCTTGGGCTCTTCTCCATGATGTCGACCTTTCATCATGCACAGCGGCTCTCCCTCAACTTTGAAACCGTCGATGCCTTGACCGGAAAATCGATTGGTCGTCCGAAGAGTGCGACCCTGCGCACTGCTGACCTGGTCGGCCTCGACACCTTGCGCCATGTCTTGCGTAATGCGGTGGACAATCTCGACAATGATCCATGGGCATCGATCTACCGTATCCCGAGCTGGCTCGACACCTTGATCGAAAATGGCGCCCTCGGCGCCAAAACCAAAGCGGGTGTATATAAAAAGCAGGATGGTGAAATCCTGGTCTATGAACCATCAGACAACAGTTACAGAAAACGCAAAGTCAAGATCCCCGGCAAGGTGGAGAGGGTACTGAAGGATTATAAAAATCCTATGCGTCTGGCAAAACTACGCGAGATAAAAGATCCTCATGCCGAATTCCTCTGGTCCATTCAGCGTGACGCCTTCCATTACGCGGCCTATCTGCTGAATACGGTTGCCGACAATGCCAGGGACGTTGACCTGGCGATCCGTTGGGGATTCGGCTGGAAACAGGGTCCGTTTGAAATCTGGCAGCATGCCGGATGGAGAGCCATAGCAGATCTGATCCAAGAGGATATCGATAACGCTAAGGCGATAACCGGCGAACCCCTCCCCGCTTGGGTCAAGCAAATCGATGCGGCACACACGCCACAGGGATCATGGTCTCCCAGTGATAACAGTTACCACCCGCGATCATCGCTTCCTGTCTACCGTCGCCAACGCCGTCCTGAACTATTGATCGGAGAACAGGCCGAGCAGCAGGAGGTGTTGTTTGAGAACGATGCCGCACGTTTCTGGCTCACCGAAGGCGATATCGGCGTACTGAGTTTCAAAACCAAGATGCATGCCATCGACAACAGCGTACTGGAGAGCCTGAATCAAGCTGCGGACCTGGCCGAACAGCAACTGACCGGGATGGTGATCTGGCACCCGGACGAACCTTTTAGTGTGGGCGCTGATCTGAAGTCTTTCATGCCGGTTGCGCTAAAAAGTATTCTGCCGGGGAGCACTGCCTTGGACGACCTGCTGAAAAAGTTCCAGCTCAGCTGTATCCGCATGCGCAAATCCAATATCCCGGTGGTCGCCGCAGTCCAGGGATTGGCCCTGGGCGGCGGCTGTGAATTGATGATGCAGTGTGACCGGGTGGTAGCCGCGTTGGAGAGTTACATCGGCCTGGTCGAGGTGGGTGTCGGACTGATACCCGCCGGTAGCGGTTGCATGGAACTGGCCAGACGCGCCTCCATCAAGGCGGCGGGGGGAGACACTTTCGACGCCTTGAAAGATATTTTCGAAACCGTCGCCATGGGCAAGGTAGCCACCAGTGCCGAACAGGCCAAAGCATTTGGCTTTCTACGCGAAAGCGATATCGTGGTCATGAATCGTCATGAAGTGCTACATGCCGCCATTGCCCAGGTGCGTGCCCTGAGTGCCGCTAACTACCGCCCGCCCATCGATGCACCGATACAGGCAGGCGGACGTGCCGCCATCGCCAACTTCAAAGCGGCGATGACTAACATGCATGCCGGCGGTTTTATTTCCGACTATGACATGAAAATCGGCAACTTCGTTGCCGATGCACTCTGCGGCGGCCCCGTGGATACCGGCACCGAACTGCCCGAAAGCTGGTATCTGCGCTATGAGCGAGAGGGGTTTCGCTCACTGTTGAAAAACCCCAAAACACACGCCCGGGTGAAACATATGCTGGATACCGGCAAACCCCTGCGAAACTGAACAAGGAGAG
>JASFJX010000525.1:0-3731 GCA_050119385.1 Candidatus Thiodiazotropha sp.
TTCACTGATAATCTTCTCTGTTATACCCTTGTGTCGATGAATCCACAAACGATCTGCCCATATTTTCAGGCTGCCCTGGGTGATCTCAACACTGCCTTCGTATAGTACTACACCAGACGCCTCATCTACGGAAAGGCTATCCGCCTCGAGATGCATGGGTTGATCCTTATCACCCTCAAGCGCATATCCCGGCAGCCAAATAAACAACAGCAATACCAGGCAGATCACGCCGCTTTTCCCTCTACTGGAATTCATAATAACCTCGCACCTCATGCAGAAGCTTCAACCGTAATGGTTCCTTCAACCAGGCCTCCATACCCGTTGCAGTCACCCATTGCTCATCACTCTCGATGCGTACCGGACCATCGGTGGTAGCAAACGAGTTTTCAAAGTGCAAGGTCAGATCCTCTGTGATGATATGCAGCGGCGCTGAATCCACACCGCTTGGCCGATCAATAACCACTCGACCGGTAAGATGGAGCGTCTGTTCACTGCGTCGGATAAGACCATCCTGCGCCCATACATGCCAGGGAGGGCCCTTATGGTTGTAGTGCCAGAGAGTCGGTTGTTGCAGTTGAGTCGTTCCGGTTTTCTCAAAATACTTCATCCCTTGAGACCGCAACCGCTGCTTGAGAACCCCCTTTTCATCATAGGTCCGCACCACCAGCCCCTTGGCATAGGCGTCGGGAGTGAGTCTAACGCCTGTCCGCATGATCTCTTCCGGCTGGGTCAATCTATTCATCCACCAGTCCAGACTCAGCAGTGCCGCAACGATGAAAAAAAGACCGATCAGCCGACGCTTCAAAGATAGCTGTCCAACTCTGCCTGAAGATTACCCTGGGCTTCGAGCACCATCTCACAAACATCCCTGGCTGCACCGCGCCCACCACGATGGGGTGTCTGCCAGTGCGCATGTTGGAGCACGAAGGGATGGGCGTCATTCACCGCGATAGCCAGACCTACACGCCGCATGATAGGCAGATCGACCACATCATCGCCCACATAGGCGACCTCCTCATCCCTAAGCCCCAATTTATCACGCAACTCCACATAGGCCGGCAGTTTATCCCGCTTCCCCTGATAAACATGTTCAACTCCCAAATTCTCCATGCGGATGCGCACCACCTCGGAGGTTCGCCCGGTGATAACACCGATCACCACGCCCGATTTCTGCAACATCCTCATACCGTGACCATCCTTGGAATTGAACGACTTATACTCCTGACCGTCGTCACCGAAAAAGAGACCTCCGTCGGTCAGTACACCATCGACATCAAAAATGACCAGTTTCACCTCACTGGCCTTAGTATGTATATCCTGCACGCGATCTCCCCCTCTACATCACACCAGCTCTTAGCAAATCATGCATATTGAACGCACCGATCAACTGATCTCTCTCATTAATGACCAGCAGACCATTAATCTTTTTCTCATCCATCATCTGCAAGGCTTCGGCAGCCAGCATCTCGGGTGATACGGTCAGGCAGTTCCATGTCATGACTTCACTCACTTTGATATGGTGTATATCAACAGGTTTGTTTAAGGTGCGCCGCAAATCACCGTCGGTATAGACACCAGCGACTCTGCCATCCGATTCTATTACCGCGGTCATACCCAAACCCTTGGCTGACATCACTTCCAATGCCTCATGCAATGAGGCATCGAGCCCGACAGCCGGCAACGACCTATCCACATGCATTATATCACCAACCCGTAATAACAAACGCCTTCCCAGAGTCCCGCCCGGGTGGGAAAGAGCGAAGTCCTTGGCCGTAAACCCCCGCGCCTGAAGCAATGCAACCGCCATCGCATCCCCCATCACCAATGCAGCCGTGGTACTCGAGGTTGGAGCCAATCCTAAGGGACAGGCCTCCTTCTCAACGCTGACATCGATATGCACCTCGGACTCTCTTGCCAGGGTCGACTCAGGTTTTCCGGTCATCGCGATCAATGGGGCTCCCAGTCGCTTGAGCAGGGGCAGGATGACCAGTAACTCGCCGGTCTCTCCAGAGTTAGAGAGAGCCAGAACCACATCCTGGGGAGTAATCATACCGAGATCACCGTGACTGGCTTCACCAGGATGGACAAAAAAAGCCGGGCTGCCGGTACTGGCCAGGGTGGCGGCGATCTTATTTCCGATGTGACCCGATTTACCCATGCCGATGACAACGATTCTCCCCTGACAATGGAGTAGGTAGCTGCACGCCAGGGCAAACTCATCACCCAATCTGGGAAGGAGTGATTGAACCGCATCTGCCTCTGTTTCGATCACAGCCCTGCCCAGATCGATCATCCGAACCATTTCATCTTTTGTCGGGGTAGTGGATTTGGTCATTAAGAAGGCTCACCCAATTCAGGTATTCACCAGCGAAACGAAGAGCAGAGATTGGTAGCCAATGAAACAGAACAACAGGAGCAGTCCCTCAAGACGGTTGATCCGCCCCTGCTTCCCCAAGCCATGCCCCATAAAAAACAGGAGCACGGTCAGCACCATCATCACGGGAAGGTCACGTTCCATAACCTCCGGAGAGTAGGCGCCTGGTGCCACCAAACCCGGGATACTCAATACCGCCAGCAGATTATAGAGATTAGAACCGATGACATTGCCAATGGCCAGATCATCCTCCCCCTTCAGAGCACTGGTGATGCTGGCCGCCAGTTCAGGTAGACTGGTACCAATGGCGACGATGGTTAAACCGATGATAACATCACTGACTCCCATCGCAGATGCCACATTCGTGGCGCCCCACACCAGTAGACGGGAACTCAATAGCAGAAAAATCAATCCGCCAAACAACAGGGCAACCGCCTTTTTTATAGGAATATCGTGGGGAATCTCAGCATCAAACTCTCCGGCAATTGGATCGGCAGCCCCAGTCTTGGCGGTATAGATCATCCATCCCAGTACAATCACCAGAATCAGGACCAACAATCCCCCGTCGAACCTGCTCAATTCACCATCCCACATCAAGAGATAAGTCGTTATCGAGACCGCAAGCAACAAGGGATACTCACGTTTCAAAACACTGGAGTGAACAGAAAGAGGGATCAGTAGGGCAGTAAAACCGAGTATCAGCCCGATGTTGGCGATATTGGAGCCGACGGCATTACCGATCGCCAGGCCCGGGTTGCCATTGAATGTGGCCATCATCGAAACCAGCACCTCTGGCGCCGACGTACCAAAGCCCACTACGGTGAGTCCTATCAGCATAGGAGAGACACCCATATTATCCGCCAAGGCGGCCGCACCACTGATAAAGCGGTCAGCACTCCAAACCAGTACAACCAAGCCGACAAGTATCGCAACACCGAAAAGAAACATAAAATTATTTATTAAAAATCAATAAGCTACAGAGTAAATATATCAAAATCAATGCATCTCTTCACTGTTAAATAAGGAGCTATCAACCGACCACAAGGAGTTGAGGGCAAAGATGATAGCAGAAAGAGTAACTATATTTTGCTTGACAGGGTTATTAAGTATATTGGACATTTCGAATATACTGATGCACTATATCGTAATATTCCTCCTTAACGGTGGTAAATAGTATTTCAGCGCGCCCTCCCCTGTCGCGCTTTATTTGTCCAACACTCAGGCGAAAAAAATATCCGACATTAGTTCTTGTCTCCCACCCCAGGATCATGTAATATCCGCCGTCTTTTTCAAGGCATTTTAGTTCCCCATCGGAGCGACATCGGATGACTACTGTAAGCGCGAAGCCGGCAGAGGT
>JASFJX010000526.1:0-3720 GCA_050119385.1 Candidatus Thiodiazotropha sp.
ACCCGTACCGAGATACCCACGCCACAGAGCTTGCCGAATTATCCGCTGCCGGTGGTCATACTGGCGCGGTTGGCGCTAGATAGACAGCATCAAGGCGCTGGCCTTTTACCGGCATTTTGCCCTTTTCGAGCCGCTCATCGAAGAGCCCATGGGGCTGTTTGTTTCGATGAAAACCCTTGAGCGGATCTGATATACCGGTTACCGCGATGGCAAAGGTGCAGGGGCAATGACTCCCCCTAAGCCAGACCGACAAACCCTGCGGTACCGGCCTGCGCAGTCACCGCCACACTGATCAGGTTTTGCCCCTCGGCCAGGGCGATCGAAGACGACTCACTCCCCGAGGCGACCTGGGTACCGTTGACGAGGATAGTGGCGCCGGCATGGTTGGCCACCGGGGTCAGGGTGATCGACGCCTGCGCTGCCTCGACGCTGGCGGTGTAGAGCGTGCGCTCCGCCTGAAAGGTTTGATCCAGCTCGATCCCGTCAAGGGAGAGCCCCGAAAGACCGCCACCCGACTCGCCGGCGGCAGAATTTCATTCACAAAATCAGCGCGCATCGTTCTGGTCGAGGACGATGCCGCGCAACGGCTATTGGTGGCGGCCTATCTGGAGCAGGCTGACTTTCGGGTCTCCCATGTAAATGACGACTGTCCCGATTTGCTACGATTTGCTAGTTACAGGATTCTGACTTTCAGCGACTACTGATTGGTGGAGAATAGCCTGGTTGAGTTTCTGACCACTCCAAAGGATACAAATATTGTGCTACACTATGTGGTCATAAATTAACGGGGGCACACATGGAAAAATTCGATGTTTTTTCTGCAAGAGATCTCCGCAACCGATCCGGTGAACTCTTGAAGGATGCTGAGGCAGGCCAGGTTTCTCTGATAACGAAGCATGGAAAGCCTGCGATTCTGGCCATTCCATTCGACAACTGGTTATTGAATCACGGTGTTCATCGAGCAATGGCCCTGCATTTGTTTGCATCTCACCAGCTGACGTTGTCGCAGGCTGCCAAAGTGGCGAATCTTCCCTTGGAGGAATTCATTGAGGTTCTTAGTGAGGTGGGTGTCCCCGCAGTCGATTACCCTCCAGAAGAACTTGTTGAAGAGTTGACTGTAGCATTGTGACAGGGATTGTCGTTGCCGATACCGGGCCGCTGATTGCTCTGGCCAGGGCAGGCCATCTTCAATTGCTCCAACAGCTTTATAAAGAGATCCTCATACCGCCTGCTGTCCATGCGGAACTGTGCCTGGAATCAGGTCGTCCGGGTGCAAAACGACTGGCCGAAGCCATGGAGGAAGGCTGGCTGGTGATGAGGCAGCCCTCAAACATTACGACGGAACAGATGTCAGAACTGGTCTTGATACTCGATCCCGGTGAAGCGGAAGCGATTAGCTTGGCTAAAGAGGTAAACTGCCGGTTTCTTCTGATTGATGAACGGAAAGGCCGAGCCGTCGCCAAACGCAGAGGTGTACCTGTGGCCGGTTTGGCGGGTGTTTTGTTAGCTGCTAAAAAGGGTGGAATTATTGATGAAGTCATGCCCATCGTGAAATGTCTGGGAGAAATTGGTTATCGGATGTCTCAATCCCTGATAGCAGAAATTGCTAGGCTCGCTGGGGAAAGCGGAAGTTACTAACCAGAACGTAAGAATCTGGACACTCAGCCGAAGTGTGTTTGCTCACGGCAAGGCATCAAAATGCCGTTGTAGCACTCCTACAGCAAGTTTTGATAACGCAGTCCGTGAGCAAACACACTTCGGCCTGTCATAAATTTCAAAAGGTTAGGGGCTACAAGAATGGCTCAGCTCGGTGTTACGGCTCTTGACAAGGGTTGGCATTGCCTGCGAGCCGCGCCTGGATCTGAGCAATTCTTGTAGCCCTGAGTGTCCGGATTCTTACGTTCTGGTTAGTAACAATGGCAATAAACTTGGAAATTGATATTCCTCGGTTTATCGAGCATGTACCAAGGGGAGAGAGAGTGCTTGATTATGGCTGTGGTTATGGGCGTAATACAGAACTGCTGTTCCATAATGGATACATGAATATTGTTGGCGTTGATTCATCAGGTGAAATGATTGGTAGAGGATAACTAGTGTGGTCAGGTTGTACCCGTACCTCGCAAATCCTGTCGCAACCAGACAGACATGTCTTTAGCCGCCATCGGTTTTGCGTAATAGTAGCCTTGCAGATTTTTACAACCATTACGTAGTAGGAAATTGGTTTGAGCCTTGGTCTCGACACCCTCGGCAATCAATCCCAGATTCAAGCTGTCAGCCATCGCCACAATCGTCTTCACCAGCGAGGCATCGTCCGCATCCTGCGGCAGACCGCTAACAAATGTGCGATCTATTTTCAGGATATCGACAGGAAATCGCTTGAGATAGCTCAGGGAGGAATAACCGGTACCGAAATCGTCAACCGATAGATTGATTCCGAGGGTTTTAAAGCCTGATAGCCAGGTAATCGCCTCTTCAGTATCCCTCATCAGGAGGCTTTCAGTAATTTCCAAAGTCAGTATTTCGGGTTCAAGATTGCATTCGCTCAATACCCGCTGCAGATAATCGACCTCCAAGCCCAATTCACGCTGACGACTCGACAGGTTAACCGCCAATCTCAGGTTGGAATATCCGGATTTATGCCACCGGCTAAGCTGTTCACATGCGCCTTTTATCACCCATTCACCAATCGGGCCAATCAATCCGCCATCTTCCGCCAGCGGGATGAAAACACTCGGGTTGACCATGCCCCTATGGGGATGATTCCAACGTAACAGCGCCTCTACACTGACAGCCCTTTCGGACTCAGCGTCAACTACCGGCTGATAGTAGATCTCCAACTCACCGCGTTCAATGGCAAGCCTCAAATCAAGTTCGAGTTGCTGGCGTTCCAAAGTTTTCTGCTGCATCGATGCGGTAAAAAACTGATAGTTGTTTCTACCACGATCTTTCGCCTGATACATTGCCATATCCGCATTTCTCAACAATGAATCGGCATTCATCGCATCATCAGGGAAGATGGTGATACCGACACTCGCCCCAATGAAGATTTCTCGTTCATAGAGCGTGTAAACCTTTGTGATATTGTTGATTATTTTGGTGGCGATATTGGCCACCGCGTCCATGTCGGTCACATCCTGCAGCAACAGCACGAATTCATCACCACCAAACCGGGCAATGGTATCGGACTGTCTCACACTATCACTGACACGTTTGGTAACAAGCTGTAACAATTCATCGCCTACAACATGACCGAATGTATCGTTAACCATCTTGAACTGATCTAAATCGATAAACAGTATCGCCAACTTCCATTGTTCCCTCATGGCTGACACGATTGCCTGATCCAATCGATCTGAAAACAAAGAGCGGTTTGGCAGCCCCGTCAATGCATCATAGTTCGCCTGATAAAGAATTTGCTCCTCATTCTCTTTATGTTTGGTGATATCCGAAAATACAGCGACATACTCTTTTGCAATTCCTTGATCATCAGTTATTGCCGCTATCGACAACCATTCCGGATACACGCTACCGTCCTTGCGCCGGTTCCAGATCTCACCGGACCAGTAGTGCTTGTGCTGTATCGAGTCCCAAAGTTCCTCATAAAAACTATCATCATGTCTGCCGGAACTGAGCATAGTAGGTGATTGACCGATCACCTCATCAGGGGAGTAACCCGTGATACGGGAAAACGAAGGATTAACAGTTTTGATGATATTCTCG
>JASFJX010000527.1:0-3720 GCA_050119385.1 Candidatus Thiodiazotropha sp.
GGCTGGGGCGGACGAGGTACGCAATTCTTCGCCCTCATCGAAGCCCTGGTGGCAGCCGGCTATCGCGCAGTCGCCTTTGATGCCCCTGCCCACGGCGACTCGTCGGGAAAACGCACCAATATGCTGATGGCTACCCAGACCATTGCCGGCATCGTTGAGAAAGAGGCACCGATCAGTGCCGTCATCGGCCACTCCTTCGGCTGCGGTACCGCCCTGCTTGCCATCGACCGATACCGGATACCCTCGGATAAGGTAATACTCTTCAGCTGCTTCACCGACACCCTGTGGATCACACAACAGTTCGCTGCGGCCTTCTCAATCAGCGAACCCGTCATCGAGGCCATGCGCCTGGAGGCACGGCGACGCTTTGCCGGACACTTCGATAAACCCTGGGATTGGTTGGAGCTGTCACCGGTGAATACCATTAAAAAAGTTACCGGCGATCTGCTGCTGATTCATGACAGGCATGACACCGAAGTGCCCTATCAACACGCCCTGAAACTCAAGGAGACAGCACCTGAGGTTCGGCTGCTGACCACCGAAAGGCTGGGGCATAAGAAGATTTTAATGAGCAAACAGTGTATCGATGCCTGTATCGAACACATCGGAGGCTAATGACACTCTCTCCAACAGGGCATGAACCAGACCCAATCCACCAGCTTATGCACCAGCCTGCAGTTTTTGACTGAAACATCTCTAACCCGAATGTTTCACCCGGGAACGCGATGATCGTGCCGGGATCGCTGTTCAGATGCGGATTTGTGATTGAGTCAATAGCCCAAGCTATTGAGAAGTGGCACAGGGATGTGCCGTTTACGGACCGAAGGATGGACGATTGAGCAAATACCGCAGCTGGGCGGCGAGACCGGTGCGAGGGCGCGTTCAGCGTAGGTCGGTTACACTTTGTACTTTGCTAATATTTCATCAATATCATGAAAACTGCAAGTTACTTAGTTTATCTAAGCTACCGGGTGAAATATTCGGGTTAAACATCACAATATGAGATAAAGACTTCAAGAGAGGCACCCCATGTCAATGTCACAGATTTTCATTGTAAGCGTAATCATTTGCATAACCGTAGCTTGCTCCTCCGAGGAAAACAGCAACGAGAAAGTTAATAACAACGCCGGCGCTATTCAAGGCTATACAGACACACTGGATAAAGCACACAGTGTCGAGCAAACGCTATTGCAGGCAGAAAAGGCCAGAAGAGATGAGTTGCAGCGACAAGAATGAGTAAATCTATAAAGGGATATACTACCGTATGCGACCTTTTTTTACTAAACCTTATTGGATTAACGATTATTTTTTTACATACTAAAGCTTGTATTCCGTCCACTTTGTATCGTCTGCAACCAAGCTAAGCAAGCGATCTGATGTACGAACCACCACTTTATTGGATGTCACATCGACATTTTCCACGGCCTCATCGATTCCAAGACGCATTTCAGTAAAGGAGGAAGACCCCTTTCTTATACCTAACAACTTATCCGTGGTCACTACAACAGCAATGTATCTTCCCGCTTCAACCGCTATCAACTCAGCGCCAACCGGAAGCTTTGTTTCAAAATAACTGTGAGTAGAAATATTGTAGCAAATCGCTCGATCATCAGTTGCCAATAGCGCGATATAGGGAGATAAGGAGACCTTTGCTTGTTCTGCTTCTTGCGATTTCAAGGGGAACTCTTTCCAAGTACCAGAAGTCGTTGATACCACATAAAAACGATCATTTGTCAGCACGGCACCCAAGTATCCACTAGAATCCTCCCATAAAACGCCCTCTTTTGGCCCGAGTCTTGTAGTGGAATTTTTAGCCCCATCAATAACGGCGTTCAATTCACCGTTTAACTCAGATATAAATATTTTATCTTGCACCTCTTCATCAGCACTCGATGTCAAAGGGGAGAGTAGCAGAATAAGAAATGCAAGTACTGCGGAAAGTTGCAAATTATTTAGCATTCGAATCATCCCTGAATATCCTTTATTACGCATCCATTAAAATATCATTGCAATAATTAAACAATGACTCCTCATGCTATGTAAATTATCACAATCGTCTCGGTATTAGAAACTGTTATCCTGGTTTTTTGAATTTATATAACATACACCAGTATATTTTGTGAAATAGTAGACCTTAGTGTTTAGTCAAGCATAATTCGTTTTGCAACACTGCTTAGTTAATCACTTCATCAACATGTATTTCATAGAGCTTACTCTGCATTACATCATAAATATTGACACCCTTAAACTCAGTAAAATAGTAATTATCACTACTGTTCTATAAACCACCCTATACCTGGACAGAAATGGGAATTTCATTCCTTATTTCAAACAGAATTATCACTTTCGATCAATGCAACCACAGCCCCTCATTTCCCTGCCTGATCATAATCAGTTGCGCTGAAAGCCAGAACCCATGGATGCTTTCGGTACTTTTTTTTCGCACACCATCTTATATTTCAAACTTAGTGGACCATGGGGTAAATTCGGTAACATTCAGATCATAAGTTAATCGAATAACCCAAAGCTGTCTCAATAAGCACTTATGATTCAACTGCATTCATTAATCTGTTTCTACATTGGTAAAATTACCATAGCCAAAAAATATCCCGGCACATATTATTAACTAAATAGACAGAGTGACTCTTGCCGATCTATCCATGTGTATTCACATTGACTGACTCATTCAAGTGATCAATCGATAAACAAGGAGGTTTGACATGACATTTAGATCCACAACATATCTTACAGGTCTGGCCTTAATTTTTTCTCTCTTTTTGCTGATCGCCTGCGGCGGAGGAAACGGAGAGCCTGACACGGAAAACGGTGTATTCAAGGACAATAACGTCTCCGGAATTTCCTATACCTCTGGCGCTCAGAGTGGCACCACCGGCAGCGATGGCAGCTTCACTTATGAAGTAGGCCGACAGATCAGCTTCAGCCTGGGCAATGTCACACTGGGTAACGCCACCGGCAGTTCGATTATCACTCCAATCGACCTGGTCCCGGGTGGCAGCAGCAGTTCAACCGAGGTTTTGAATATTGTCCGCTTCCTGCTGATGCTCGACACTGATGGCGAACCGAGCAACGGCATTACGATATCATCAGCGGTTCAATCAGCTGCCGAGAACTGGTCGGACATAGATTTTACCACTGACGATATTTCATCCGAACTGGCGTCGATCATATCCGATGCCGCATCCGTTGACGGCACCAGTCATTCTCTACCCAGTTCAGCGACAGCGCAGAGTCATCTGGAATCCACTCTGCTGTGTATCAGAGCCGGCGCCTATTCCGGCACATTCAGCGGGGATGACAGTGGGCCCTTCGGCGTTTTGGTCGACGCCTCAACCGGTCTTGTGTCGGGAATAGCCTACAGTGCATATGATGGCTTGCTAAGCCTGAGTGGCAGCACGGCTGTCAGCTTCGATCAGAGTGCTTCATTCATCAGCGGCGATGTCTCTTCCGGCGCCACCTTCAGTGGACGGTTTACCAGTTCCGACACCCTCACAGGGAGCTGGAGCCTCTCTTCTGCGGGGGAATCCGGCACTTTCTCAGGCAGCCGCATCGGGGGTGCGGTAGACGCCGCCTATCGCTTTACCGGTAGCTTCGACACCGACTTGAATTCATCGGTTTATTCTTTCGGAATGTTTACCTTCGATATTGACAGTGCGGATAATGTAACGGGTATAGCTCACACCATCTACGCAACCGATGGCA
>JASFJX010000528.1:0-3706 GCA_050119385.1 Candidatus Thiodiazotropha sp.
CTTGGAATAGCTTGCTATTCCGCGTCGTTGCGCCTTGCCCTGCATCACCACAAACGCACACTTCACCCTGTCCAACTGATCTTTTTAGGATTATCGACGTTCTTCGAAATATCGCCAATTGATCTGGCGTGTCTTTCCAGCCAACTCCATGCCCTATTTCCTTCCTTGAAACTGCACCGGTTTCAATGGCATCGGATGGTGTAGCGAATTTAAAAAGTTTGACTGCGAGTCGCCAATACGATCACTACCGCTTTTGATTTATTGGGTATGATGATGTGATATGAGATTGTGTGATCTTTGGCTTTTGCCTTGACAATGAAAGATTGCTTCATGTTTACAGGATCTTCGTTTAACGAATATTCGAGAAATGAGTGTTGTAAATATTCCAGCAGATCCCACACAAATGATTTCACCAAGGCATTATCGTTTATAACAAGATTTGAGCTAAACTCATGTGTTAAAAGTTGCTCGATCTCTTTGTACCCTGCTGGGATTTTATCCAGCAGTGCCGCTTCCAATCTGTCTAGATGCCTATTGAGACATTCATCTATATCACCATCGAACTCTAATATTTCAGCCCAAAAGTCACATTTATTACTACTCAGTCTGCGCAGTGATAGCAGATAGCCATCCATGTTATATATAGGTAGTTTGTTCATTAGTTGAGATATTTATTGAGATCTGAAAAAGATTTTATCACATATCCGCCGGCTTCAGTTGCAGAGGTTTTGCAAGATTTGTTTGAACTGGCTATGGTGATTGCCTGATGTCAAAATAACCTAATGAAGCAACCTATTGGGTGATTGGATTAATAGAACCGGTTTGTATTTGAGTGGCAGTTGAGTTGTTCGGGATCGGCATGTTTTCTCTTAGTAACTCTGTGATCATATCGGGATTCGTGGGGCGGTGAAAGTAATATCCTTGAAACGTTTTGCATCCGATTTTGAGCAGAAAGTTCATCTCCTCTTGCGTTTCAACGCCTTCTGCAATGACGTCGATGGAAAGGCCCTTGGCGAGCAGTATGATCGCTTCAACGATGCTCTGGCGATCCTTAATCTTGTCAACATTTGTGATAAAGGCACGATCGATCTTCAGTCTGTCCAGGGGCAGCTGTTGTAAATAGGCAAGAGAGGAGTAGCCGGTACCGAAATCGTCAATACTGAAGCGTATGCCGTGTTTACGCAGTGTGTGTAATGTATCTCTACTTGTCGTAGTGTCATGCACAAGTGTTCTCTCAGTTATTTCAAGCTCGATTGTGTTGGCGTCAATTTCCGCCTGATCGATATGTTTCAGCATGTAGGCGACGAAATCCCGGTTGTTGAATTGGGTTGGTGAGATGTTGACTGCAACCCGGATATGAGAATCCATCAGGCCGGCATCGGACCAAGTCTTGACCTGCTTACACACCTGGGTTAGCACAAAATCATTGACTTGCTGGATCAAGCCGCTTTGTTCGGCAAGTGGAATAAAGTCGTTCGGTTTGACTGTGCCGAGCTTCTCATCCTCCCAGCGAAGTAGAGCTTCGATACCAATTAAGTGACCGTGCTGGTCAACTTCGGGTTGGTAAACCAGAGTGAATGCATCATGAGCCAAGGTTTCGAGCATGCGATTATGGATCTTCAGCCAACCTTTGGCTGATTGCTCCATCTCTGATTTAAAAAATCTAGTAGTGTAGCGGCCGCTTTGTTTCGCGCTGGCGACTGCGGTATCGGCCTGGGCAAGGATGGTGGAGGCGTTTTCGTCAGCTAGAGGAAAGATAGTGATACCAATGCACGCAGTAATACGTACTGTATCCTGCTCCAGGAAGTAGGGCTGTTCCAGTATCAGCATGATTTCATCGGCTACAAGTTGCGCGCTTTGTGCCATGATATCGGGGTTAACCGAATGATTTGCCATTAAAACAACAAATTCATCGCTGCCGATATGCGCAATCGTATCGCCCTTCTGAGATATATATTTTAGTCGCCGTGCGGTTTCAATAAGGATTTCATCTCCGCTGCTGTGCCCCATCACATCGTTGATCTGCTTGAAGCGGTCTATGTCGATGTAGATCAATGCTGCGATAAGGTTATTACTCCTTGCGGCGACCAACTGCTGTTCGAGACGGTCCAGGAACAAGCGTTTATTGGGGAGGTCGGTGAGTGGGTTGTAAAGCACGAGATATTCAATATGTTTTTCAGCTTGCTTACGGGCAGTGATATCGAAGAAAGAGACAACGGCACCATGAAGTTCACCGTTCTTTATAATCGGATTGCTGATATATTCAACTGGAAAAGTATGGCCTTCCTTGCCGATGAAGGTGTCACTCTCTTCACGATGCGATTTGCCGGTGATTATGCTTTGCTGGATTGGGCATGCATCGGTTAGATGTGGACTATGGTCATCTTTACATGCGTGGACCAGGCTGTGTAACGGGCGACCCAGCATTTCACTCTGCCTGTATCCGGTCAGTTGCTCAGCGCGAGAGTTGGCGAAGGTCAGGCGTCCGGCGGCATCGATGCCAACGATACCTTCCCCGACCGATTCCAGAATCAGGCGTTGTTTGGCTTCGATGCTACGCAAGCGTTCAAAGGCATTGAGTTCCCTTAGCCTGAAGTAAGATATCAAAGCGGAAAAGAGAAATATTGAAATCAGCGCGATAATCGATGTTTCAAGTGCGGATTTTCGATAGGGTGACTGCAATGCTTCTAGCTGCTCAGAGCTGATCATTGATACCATAACGAACTGCCGGGTATATCTGTTGGGCATGGTCAGCTCGTCGTCTGACGATAACCAATTAAAGCTGAATATCCCCTTATCCGTGACCAAGTGATCTTGCCTGGTGCTTTCAATTTGACGCCACACATCTGCATGGTCAAAAGAAAACTTGCCTTTGTCCTGATTCAGTTGCGGGTACATGAACCGCCATGCTCTTTTCTTATCCACCCCATGGAGGTAATAACCTTGTTGATTCAGCAGCAGGTTTTTACTCTCCGCCAATACACTGTAGGTGTTGATTTCATCCATAATATTTGCAGCGAGGTAGTTGAGGATGAGTAGCCCTACTTTACTGTGCTTGTCATTGACAATGGGGGTGCCGATTCGAAGCATTGGTTTGATCGGTTGTTCTATCTCTTGATTTTCTATATTCAGATCGAGTGGCGAAAGATATATTTTGCCAGGGGGTAGTGACATGGCATCCTTGAAGTAGTACCGGTTGGCCTTATTCTGGAGTTGTTCATTGGGAATGAGTTTGGCTCCGGTGTCGGTCAGGTTTATGCGCAAAATCTCCTGGCCATGAAGATCCAGTAGACGGAGCTGATCGTAGATACGTTTTTGTGCGGAAAATGCTACCCATTGTTGCGCAAGCAGCTGTGATTCGATTCCCCACGGATTCAAGAATACCTGGGGTAGTAGCGGATTACTTGTCAGCAGGAGGGCATCTCCTTTGATGTTGCGTAAAATCTGCTGCAGTTTGAGGGAGAAAATTTGGTTGACATATTGATTCATTTTGCTGGCGTTTTGTTCAACGCTAGCTATCTGCTGGCTGTAGTGACCGAAGATGCCTAAAGCGAAAATTAAGACTAACGGTAATGCGAGGAGGAGTGTCTTCTTCAGCAGCAGGTAGAGCGGAAGAGGTCTGGAAACTGCCGGATCATTGGTTACACAGTATGTAGAGGGTAATCCTTGTGTTTTCATTAATGTCATTCCTTTGATTGTACTAACA
>JASFJX010000529.1:0-3691 GCA_050119385.1 Candidatus Thiodiazotropha sp.
CCAACGTGGTGATAGCGTCCAGGTTGTGGATGAAGCGTTCTACGTACCTGCGCCACCAGAGCCACTGCCGGAAACGCCGATGTGGGAGGAGGCTTGGTTTTGGGATACAGTGCGTCAGGTTGGTGGCGTTCTACTGGCCCTGCTACTAATCTTTGGTGTATTGAAACCGATTATGACTCGTCTCGTCAAACAGGTGGCTATTACACATATGCCTGAAGGTGCAGTGGCAGCTGCAGGTGGTGCCACGGGGAGTCTTGAATCCGCTGGTGAAGCGGCGATGGGTGCCCTGGCCGATGATGATGTTTCCCTGCATCTCCCGGGGCCGAAAAGTTATGAGAAAACCCTGGATGCCGCACGAAACATGATCGAAGATGATCCTAAGCGGGTGGCGCAAGTGGTTCGGAAGTGGATAGCAGAAGATGGCCGACAATAAGGTAGAGGATACTCAACTCGTAACAGCCGACGGAGGTGGCGAAGTCGCAAAGATCGGTGGCGTCGAACGTGCCGCCATTCTATTGTTGGCACTCGGAGAGAAGGATGCCGCTGAGCTGCTACGCCACATGGGGCCGAAAGAGGTACAGGATGTCGGTCTTGCCATGGCCACATTGACCGATGTCACCACCGATCAGATGGAAGGGGTGATGCGCCACTTTGTCTCGACCCTGGAGCAACAGACAGCCCTGGGGCTCGGTTCCGACGAGTATATCCGCAACATGTTGACCAATGCGCTTGGCGAAGACAAGGCAGGGGGAGTCATAGACCGTATCCTGCTCGGACGTAACAGCAAGGGCCTTGAACAGCTGAAGTGGATGGATCCGAGGGCGATCGCGGAACTGATCCGCCTGGAACATCCGCAAATCATCGCAATCGTGCTCTCATTCCTTGAGGCGGATCAGGCTGCCCAGGTAGTCAGTCAGTTCCCTGAACGGGTGCGCACGGATGTGATGATGCGTATAGCAACCCTGGATGGAATACAACCGGCAGCCCTGCAAGAACTCGATGAGATCCTGGAGAAACAGTTTTCCGGCGCCACCAATGTCAAGTCATCCAGTCTAGGTGGCGTAAAAACCGCTGCCGAGATACTCAACATGCTCGACGGCGCAGTGGAAAGCAAGCTGATGGAGGAGATCATCGAAATAGACAGCGATCTGGGACAGGAACTCCAGGACAACATGTTTGTCTTCGAGAACCTCATCGATGTGGATGATCGTGGCATACAGACGCTATTGCGGGAAGTCAGCACGGAACAGCTGCTGCTGGCCATGCGTGGTGCCGATGACGCGCTGAAAGAGAAGATTTTCAAGAACATGTCCAAGCGTGCGGCTGAAATGTTGAAGGATGATCTGGAGGCAGCCGCACCTGCCAAGTTGAGTGATGTGGAAGCGGCACAAAAAGAGATTCTGGTGGTTGCGCGCCGTCTGGCGGACGCTGGTGAGATAATGCTCGGAGGCGGCGGTGAAGAGTTCGTCTAACAAAGACAAGAACTCTGACCATGGTCAGGTCATGCAGTGGCTGCCGCCGGAAATGAGTGATGGCAAGGTGGGATTGCCGCGAACCCTGCAGCCACCTGATGCACCCCCCACGGCTGGGGATCTGGAGCAGCTGCAAAAACAGGCCTACGAGGAGGGCTTCGAAGAGGGTAAGAAAAAGGGGTTTGAATTCGGCCACAAAGAGGGTTTGGCACAAGCCAAGCGCGATATCCAACACTATACCTCTCACCTCGATAAGCTACTGACCTATTTCGAACAGCCGTTACGGGAACTGGATAACCAAGTTGAGAAAGAGCTACTTAGTCTGGTCATTGCAATTGTAAAGCAGCTGTTGAGGCGGGAAGTGAAGAGCGATCCGAACCTGATCGTCGGTGTGGTCCGTGAAGCGCTCTCTGTCCTACCGGTCTCATCGAACAATGTGCGCCTGCTTCTGCATCCGGATGATGCGGAGCTGATTCGTGAAGTCTATGCATTGGGAGATAACGAAGTGGGATGGAGCCTGGTAGAGGACCCGGTAATCAATCGTGGCGGGTGTAAGGTGGTAACCGAGACATCCCAGATCGATGGGACCCTGGAATCCCGGCTTACCGCACTGATTGCCCCTTTGTTGGCGGGTGCCCGGGCCGTTGACGATGAAAATGAGTAATCTTCAATGAAAACAGATTCGATCCTATCCCAACGACAGGCAAGCCTGGCAGAAAGACTGCGTCAGTACCAGACTCGCCTGGGGGATGATCGTGGCCTGGTGGTAGAAGGCCGTTTGACCCGTATGGTCGGATTGACACTGGAAGCGGTCGGTTGCCGGGCGGCGATTGGGGGGCAGTGCGATGTGGTGAGCAGTAATGGAACCCATATCGAGGCTGAGGTGGTAGGATTCGGTGAAGAGAGCCTCTACCTGATGCCGACCGGAGACATCCAGGGCCTGGAGCAGGGGGCCAGAGTCATACCCACAGGGCGGGTCTGTGAAGCGGTCGTCGGCGAACACCTTCTGGGTCGTGTTATCGATGGTGCCGGCAAGCCCTTGGATGGACTTGGCCCCATCCGCAACGATGAGCGTCGAGCGCTGACCGGCACCTCATTCAATCCCCTGGCAAGAACACCGATCCGCGAGCCCCTGGATGTGGGAGTTCGTGCCATCAATGCCCTTCTCAGTGTTGGTCGTGGACAGCGTTTAGGTCTATTTGCCGGATCAGGTGTCGGCAAGAGTGTGCTGTTGGGGATGATGACACGCTATACCAATGCGGATGTCACAGTCGTTGCGTTGATTGGCGAACGTGGTCGTGAGGTAAAGGAGTTTGTGGAGAATATCCTGGGAAAGGAGGGTCTGAAACGGGCTGTTGTCGTCGCTGTCCCGGCTGACAACCCCCCCCTGCGGCGTATGCATGGAGCCATGTTAGCCACCAGCATTGCAGAAAATTTCCGCGAACAGGGCAAGCATGTATTGCTGCTGATGGACTCCTTGACCCGCTTTGCCCAGGCACAGCGTGAGATCGCACTCGCGATCCACGAACCGCCGGCAACCAAAGGTTATCCCCCCTCGGTTTTTGCCAAAATGCCACAGTTGGTGGAAAGAGCAGGGAACGGGGACAAGGGCGGCGGATCGATAACAGCCTTCTATACCGTGCTCGCTGAAGGTGATGATCAAAACGATCCGATTGCCGATGCAGCCCGGGCGATACTCGATGGGCATATCGTGTTATCCCGTCGTTTGGCCGATGCAGGTCACTATCCCGCTATTGATATAGAGGCATCAATCAGCCGCGCGATGAACGATGTCACCACCTATGGCCATCAGGATGCCGCTCGTTCGTTTAAACACTTGTACTCGATTTATCAGCAAAACAGAGATTTGATCAGTGTTGGCGCTTATGAATCTGGTAGCGATGAGCAAATCGACATAGCAATTTCTGCAATGCCGGCGTTAAGCCAGTTTTTGCAACAGGATATGAATACCAGGGTGACACTTGAACAGAGCATGCAGGATCTTGAAACGCTGTTTCCTGCTGAAGATGTCAACGACAAGGAGATACCTGAAGGGCTGAATCTACCTCAATCTATCGAGCAATAATCGGATACTAGAATATGTCACCTTCAAAACGACTCAAGCCGGTTCAACGCTTTGCTGCTTCGAAAGAGCAGGAAGCTGCGCGCATGATGGGGCAGGCCAAGAAGAGCCTGCAACAGGAAGAAGCAAAGTTAGA
>JASFJX010000530.1:0-3688 GCA_050119385.1 Candidatus Thiodiazotropha sp.
AGGGCTCCACCTGGGCGCCTGTCATGATCCCTGCCTTGAGGTATCCATTGATCAGTTTCAGTACGCGTCGGTCTTCGATCCGTTGCTTCACCCGGTACATCAGTTTATCGTGATTTACTCGGTCGAAAGAAAACACGACACAATACCCATCACAAAGACTTTCCACAACCCGTTACCATTGTACGGAAACGTCACCCGTTTGAAGGCCAGACACTACAAGCCTTAGGTCAGATCCATCGGCAGGGCCAACTTCACCTACTCCTTATCCTGCCAGATGAAAGTCGATCACTGATCCCAGCAGATTGGACCGACTGGCCAAGCGTTCAGAACACCCAAGCTGACAAATCTCAAGCCGATTTTGTAGCGACCCTCGCTCACCTGCAGGACTTGCTCCGTGCCGCTAGCCTCGTCGATGCTCTACTGCAACGTTTCGTCACCTCAAAGGAGAGTCTCAATGCAGCAACAGCATCTGATGTTCCCGGACATTCCCTGCCCTCACGAAGCTGTGTGGGTACAACTGGACAACGCACAACGCGGCGCCGTCATCGAAATGCTGGCGCGCCTGATAGTCCAGACGGCTCTTCCTGATGACAAGACCGAGGAGAACATTGATGGCCGATAGCAGCAAAATAAAACCCGCCCATTTGCACCGCAGCGCATTCGTCTATGTGCGTCAATCCACCGCCACTCAGGTCGAGAACAACCATGAGTCTACTCAACGACAATATGCACTGATCGATAAGGCCTGTGAACTCGGCTGGTCTCGGGAACAGGTAAGCCTTGTCGATGAAGACTTGGGGCTCTCCGGCGCCTATGCCAGCAATCGCAGCGGTTTCGCCCGCATGACCGCTGAGGTGGCATTGGCACACGTAGGGATCATTCTCGGCCTTGAGGTCTCGCGCCTGGCCCGCAATAATGCCGACTGGTACCGACTGCTTGATCTGTGCGCCATGACCGATACACTAATTGGCGATGCCGATGGCATCTATCATCCAGCACAGTTCAATGACAGACTCGTACTGGGCCTTAAGGGTACGATGAGCGAGGCCGAGCTGCATATCCTACGCGCCCGCCTCGATGGTGGCATCCGCAACAAAGCGGCCCGTGGGGAACTGCGCCGAGGATTGCCGGTGGGCTTGGTCTGGGGGGAAGAGGATGGTGAGGTGCGGTTGCATCCCGACGAGGGCGTCACTTGCGCCATTCGCACGGTATTTGAACGATTCAACGAGTTCGGCTCGGTGCGTCGCGTGTGGCTGTGGTTCCGCTCCGAGGGGCTGAACTTTCCCTTACAGTCGATCCAGTTGCGTGAAATCCAGTGGATCGCACCCACCTACCACGCTATCCACAGCGTACTGACCAGTCCAGTGTATGCGGGGGCCTATGTCTATGGTAAAACCCGATACGAGCGGTATGTCGATGAACAGGGACAGATAAGAAAGCGTGTCCGAAAACTTCCACAGTCCGAGTGGAGTGTGCTCATCCCCGATCACCATAAAGGCTATATCGACTGGGCGACCTATGAAGCCAATCAAATCCGCATTGCTAGCAACACCCACCCACAACCACACCAAGGCGGTGGCGCGGTGAGAGAAGGGGCTGCATTGCTTCAAGGTCTCGCCACCTGTGGGCACTGCGGGCGGCGTCTACGTATCCATTATCGCGGCAGGAACCACACACCAGGTTACCATTGCGCGGGTAAGAATATCGTCGATGGCCGGGGTGAATATTGCCTCAACGTCGGCGGTGTACAGATAGATCAGGCTGTCGCCGATGCCTTTCTCGAGGCGCTCACACCAGCTGGCCTGAAAGCCGCATTGGCCGCGGCTGAACAATTTGAGGCGAACCATGATGCCACCTTGGGTCAATGGCGTTTGACGGTTGAACGCGCGCACTATGAAGCGCAACGGGCCGAACGCCGTTACCGCGCAGTAGAACCGGAGAACCGGTTAGTTGCACGCGGTCTGGAAGCGGAATGGGAGCAACGGCTGCGTGAACTTGAGCAGGCCCAAACTGAACTCACACGCCGCGAAGCGCAACGGCCTAAAACACTGACTCCCGAAGAACGTAACGCCATACGCGCTCTCGGGGCTGATCTAAAAGCCGTATGGGGCGCTCCCACAACTACACCTCGTGATCAAAAGGAACTGCTTCGTACCCTGCTCGAGGAAGTCATCATTTCTGTCTATCGCGACGAGTACAGGGCACACCTGACCCTGCGTTGGCGTGGCGGGTTATTGACCGAACTCGATGTCAACTTACCGCGCTCTCGGCCTGCTAGCGTTCGCACAGACGAGGAGACGCTGGCGCTGGTGCGCCGACTGGCAGCGCATTATCCTGACAGTGTAATCGCTGGTATCCTTAACAAACAGGGTCGAACCACGGCGCGCGGTTTGCGTTTCACGGCCAATCTCGTCGGCAATTTACGCCGACATTGGAACATCGCGCGTTTCCAACCACCGGCCGACGCGCCCGCCGGTGAGTTGGTTAATATCAAACAAGCGGCCAAGATCTTGAACATCGCCCCTTCGACTATCCATCGATGGCTAAACGATGGGTTTATTGCCGGCGAACAGATCACACCTGGCGCACCTTGGCAGATCCGCCTTACCGAGGAACTGCGTAATCGCTTTGTCGATCAGGCGCCTGTGGGTTACGTGACGATGCAGGAAGCCACCAAAATCCTCGGGGTCACTCGCCAAACCGTGTTGCAGCGTGTAAAGAATGGCGAACTCGACGCCGTCCACGTTTATTGTGGTCGGCGAAAAGGGTTACGAATCAATGTTATAGATAAACAGACTGACCTGTTTAACCCGTCATCATAAACCAGGGGGCATTATGAAGAGGCATCCAAGAACTTCTCTAGGTCCATGTCCACCACCCAGCGATAGCCGTCCTTGATGTGGCTTTGCGCTTGGGCGATGGCTTGGTGGGCCGACCGACCCGGCCTGAATCCGTAGCTGGAATGGGAGAAGCTTCGGTCCCACTCCGGCTGGATGGTTTGAAGCAAGGCTTGCTGAATCAGCCTGTCGAGCACGCTCGGTATGCCGAGATGTCGCTCTCCACCGCCGGGTTTGGGGATACTGACCCGTTTGACCGCTTGCGGCTGGTAGCGACCATCAAGGAGTTCCTGGCGTATTCGTGGCCAATGCACCTTGAGGTACGATGGCAGTTCATCGAGCTGCATGCCGTCGATGCCTGCACTGCCTTTGTTTTGGGTAACTCGCTTCAGGGCAGCAAACAGGTTTGCCCTGTCGAGTACGCGTTCCATCAGTAGAACACGGATGACCGGAGCGTCTTCTTTCGTTTCCCCAGGCAGGATTTCATCCCCTCTTGCGAGGGACAGCCGGGGCCGATTTTCTGATGCACTATCCTGTCTCTTCATTCGAATGACTACTCTCTTCATTTAATCCCTTTCGGGGAACCGTTCGGGCCTTCATGTGTTCACGTTACGGCTCGGCTTGTCTGTTGCTCCCGCTTTCGCCTGGAGTGCCTAAATAGCTCTACCTGATTCCACACTACCATGCCCTCTGCTGACTTCTGCATGCCGGTCATACTGAATTGCTTCAGCATCAGTGCTTCCCTGTACAACATGCAGATCTCCCGGGGTAAGACACGAAACTTTCACTGCGTAGACGCCGGATTTATAAAGCACACCCCATGCGCAGATGGAGGACTTCGCTGTCACGTG
>JASFJX010000531.1:0-3688 GCA_050119385.1 Candidatus Thiodiazotropha sp.
TACGCAAGGTGGGTAACCAGTTTGAGTTGACTGGAGACTTGGATGATGTGCTTGCCCCTGAAGACTTCGCTCCGCAACAGATTCCCGGCGCGCTGAAGGCATTTTCTGCCATGAAACTCATCAAGATCCCTCTGTTCTCCAACTCACAAGGGGTAGAGCATGATCTTTATGAGGTTGAAGCCACCGCGAGAGACGAGACCGGCAATGAGTCTACGGTACGCGCCAATATTGCCGTGTTCAAAGATCAGGATCCCTCGATTGTCGAAGCACGCAAGGAGCGGGATGTCTATTTTCCCCATGATATCGCCAAGGTGGATGTGCAGGCCTATGATGATCAGGCTGTCACTCAGCTCGAAGCACAGTACTATCTCGATGGCGGCGCAGAGCCGGTACACACGGCGATTCACAATATTGATTCCACACCCCAACTGATTCCGGCTGAGAACGTACAGAGACTTTTCACATTGGATTTGGCGTCATTGGCACTAACCAATGCAGCGCACAGCATACGTATGGAAATTACCGCGGTAGACAATCGCGAGCATAGATCCTCGGATAATGCGCCGGTGTTTGCCTTGGATCTCGATATTCAGCCTGATACGGCCGAACCACTATTGGGTATCAATAGCCCGGTACAGGGTGCCACCTTGTATCATGGGGACCAGATCACTGTGAAGTGGAAGGCCGTGGACGATTCCCGCTTGCAGCAGGTTCAGTTCCTGGTTGATGGCAGCGAAATCCACAGTCAGCAACTTAGCGCAGACACGGCCAGTGGCGAGTTTGATTACACCTTGCCCACTGAGGGAGACAGCTTTCGCATTGAATCACTGGTTGTGGATGTCTATGGCAACGAGACCCGATCCTACTGGGATTACACTTTGATCAGTGACGAGGAACCAACGGTTTCCATACGCAGTCCGGCTGCGGGATCACGCATGGAGGAAGGGGAGTCCTTTACCATGGCGGCCCAGGTGAGTGATAACCGCCGTGTGGAAAATGCCACCTTTTTTATCGAACTCAAAAGTAGTGACGACGAAGACGAGACCGAGACCTTGTTTACAAAGTCGTTCAATCATACTGAAATCACGAATATTCAAGCCGACGGCTCCTATTTGACCGTTGCTATGCGCGTACCCCATAAGCCGGAGCCGGGTGAGGGTAGCCTGGTGATTGGAGTTCGCGCCACGGATGACGCCGGACTGACCACCGAGGTGCCGCTGGAACTGGAGATACTGGATGATGAAGAGCCGCCGGTATTGGCCATGGAGGAACCTGCCGAAGGGTTTTCCATCATCCCCGGCGATGGTTTTCGTATCGAAGGTTCCGGTGACGACAATCGCTACATCGACAATGTGGTTCCGGTTCTGGTGGATGACGAAGGAGTTGAGACCATCTTGGCGTGGCAGGTTTTCAGCCGTAGCGATCGGGTGGAGAGCCTGACGGTTCCCAATCCCCTGAGCTTTGGAACGCTTATTGTCGGCGAACGCTTTTATACCGATTTCAACGGGCGTATTGAGATACCGCAGTCGTTTCTCGCTCAAGCCGGTGAAACCTATCAATTCAAATTGCGTGCCGTTGATTTAGGAATCAATACAACGGATACCCCAAGTGTCGATATCACCATACTCGGCGATGAAGAAGCTCCGAACATTAATATAATCAGCCCGCCGGAAACGGTTTACGATCGCCAAGCTCTCGAAGCAGTCGTTCAGATCAGTGACAACATAGAGCTGGAAAGCTACAGCGTTTTCATTCTGGGTGAGGAGGACTCTCCACTCATAGAGGCAAGCGGTTTGAGTACAAACAGCGTAAAGGCCGCTGGGCTGAGCATCGATTTGAATGCGTACACACCACTGCCCGACGAAGGCGCGAACTTTACTCTGGTTGTGGAGGCGACGGACAGCAGTGGTAATCTCGCACAGGAATCCCACTTGGTCAGCATCCAGCCCGACGAGCCGCCTACTCTCAGTGTGCTGGACGAATCACCCGAAAGCGATCAGGTCCATGGCGACTTGTTCCATCACACCCTGCGGGTCAATGATGATTATGTTTCCAGTGTCAGCCCGGTTAACTATTTTCCGGTCTATACGTCCTTGAAGGGGTTGGGAAATAGCGGTAGTCGTGATCCCACAGGACATACCATACAGGAGTATAACGCCTATAATAAACCTCTGCCCAGAGAACAATATGTCACCATCCAGTATCCGGAAGCCGGTGGCGTCGCCAGTAGTCTCACTATCGATGGTATTCCATACTTCAGTGTCGATGACGATGTCATCACAATCCGGCCTCAACCGCAGTTAACGGGTAAGTTGTTGCTCGATTATGGAAGCGGCTACACCACCCGTTATCACATCACCACCTATCAGGATAAGGCCTGTAGCGCGCAAGTCAGTGAAACCCTCATCGAAGATTCCACGGGTGTCGATGTCAGCTCACTGAGCGGTGGAGATTTTACTACGGCAATCATCCGACCTGAGGTACTGGATGACAGCGGAAGCCCGGTTACTGCCTATATCCGGGAAATCCGTATCGATTCCGGCAGCCTGGACAGTATCGGGAGTTACCAGTACAACGCTAAAGTCCGCAAAATTATCAGCCAACCCGAGATAACCCTGTTGCTCGAAGACCAGAGCCTGGGCAATTCAGCGACCGCTTTTCTCTCCGCGCGCAACTTAGTGCAAAGCACGTCCACGATGCATGAGTCCGGCCATATTCTACCCCTGCCGGTCTACTATGATATCCAGGAACTGAGCCTGCTGGGATATGCCAGCGACCATTTGTCGCATGAACGCGACCCCCTAGCGTTGACACCGTTGTCGCAATACCGGGTATCGAGTGATGATATTGCGCCACAGGTGCAGGTAAAGGCGCCTTTGAACGGCATGTCGGTCGTACCCATGTTGCATTTCGATATCGAAGTGGAGGTAACCGATAACACACAAGGTTTGCGTTCCCTGCAACTTTTTGAAAATCGAGGAACCTTGGTCCGGGAAATCGGTGGTAGTTATGAACGGACCGATTACACCATCCCCTATGAAGTGCCCAGTGACCTTAGCGGTGGAAACCTTGAACTACTCTTGGTTGCGACGGATAACAGTGGTCACAGCACCACGGAACTGCTGACTTTCCCAATCAGTGAAAATGAAAAACCGCAGCTTGGCCTGACCCGCTTCTCCACTTACAAAGTCGGTGGTGGGTACCAAAAAATCCTGGACACACCCGAACGAGTTAACAGTGGTGAATTCTGGGTTCGGGTGGGCGATTCCTTCAAGCTGGATACCGAACTCGTGGACGACGCGGGGCTTGAGCGTTTCATTATCAATCGGCTGAGCCGAGACGGATCCCGGGTTAATGAAGTACTCGAAGAGTATGAAAGCAGTTGTCCTGAACAGCCGCTAACGCGTAGCAGTCCCAGCCATGAAATTGTCTTTGATCAGGTAGAACCCACAGAGTATGAACTGATTCTGGAAGACAGCTACGGTAACCAATCCGTACGTTCTATCCTTGTGCATCCATTGACCAATGTGGTGCCGGGAGTCCGAATCACAGCACCCACCGACGGTCAACGTATTGTTGCCGGAACCTTCCGGATCATGGTTAGCGTTGTCGCTGCGGATGATCGCAAGATATCACTCAATGACCTGGAGCTGTACGCCAACGGCGTAAGGTTGAGTCCGATTGGTGC
>JASFJX010000532.1:0-3683 GCA_050119385.1 Candidatus Thiodiazotropha sp.
CCGGCCAAACCGCCCAGACGTTCAGCGGTATAACGGCTCTGGTCGAATGCTGTGTCCAAAGTGATGCGCGGATCAACTTCAGCGCTGAAAGCTGTGGCTGCTGCCTGTGCCTGCGCTGCCCAACGGTCGAGGCGGACATCCGCTTCGGTGCGTAGCGCGATCAAAAGGCTACGCTGACCATTGTGGAGTGCGATCTGCTCAGGTGGATCCCGCCAGTGCTTGCGAACCTCGGCGATGTCACCCACATGTACCAGGCCGCTTTTGCCGTTGTCGGTAAGGGGGATTGCTGTGATGCGCTGGGTAGAATCGAGAGCGCCGCTGATCTCCAGTGGCAGATCACGACCATCATCATGTAGCGTGCCTGCCGAGTGTCGTGCGTCCGCTGCGGCAATACGCGCTGCCAGTTGCTCCGGGGTGATGCCCAGTGCCGCCGCCTCGGCGGCGTCCACATCGACGTGGATCTCTTCTTCGGCGACGCCGAAGAAGACGACCTGCTCGGTGCCGGGGATATTACGCAAGCGATCGCCGAGTTTTTCGGCTACCCGGTTGAGAATGCCCAATTCGCTATGGATGGGATCCCGCCAGGTCAGTGCGAAGATCATGGAATAGGCTACCGCGCCTCGCATGTCGTCGAACGCCGGTGTGCCGGCGCCCACTGGCAGATCGGTAGCCGCCGCGGCCAGACGGTCACGGACCTGGGAGAAGATCTGCTCGTTATCGTCTTGTCCCACCCAGTCTTGCAGTTCAATTCTGACCACGGAGATTCCGCTGCGCGAAGTCGATTGGATGGTCTTGATCTCAGGCAGTTCCCTTAGCCGGTCCTCGATCTTTTTCGTCACCAGTGCCTCGATGCGAGCCGCTGAAGCGCCAGGGAAGGGGGTTACGATAATTGCGTTTCGCGTGGTGATGCGGGGATCCTCGATACGCGGCAACGATATCAGCGCGGAAGTGCCGGCCACCAGAATCATCACGATCGTCAAGATGAGCAGGTGTCGGTTGCTTGTAAACAGCCCCAGTGGAGAGGCCTGTTGGTCACTCATGATCGACCTCCACCAAACTCACGTCGGCCTGTGTGAGACGTACCGCTTGGCCCGGCACGATGCGTTGTACACCGCTAACCACAACCCGTTGGTCCGGATTAAAAGATCCCTTGACGAATACTCGATCACCGCTCTGGTAGACGATATCCACGGTACGCCGCACGATATGATGGGTGGCTGCCAGTTCATGTTCAGGTTTTGCTAGCGGCTCAGCCACATAGACGCTCCAAAGCCCGCGGTCGCCTTCCGTCATCGCGCTCAGCGGCAGCCAATTTCCCTGCTGTCTCATCGGGATGTCCAGGGTCAGTATGACGAGATCGCCGGCCAGCATTGCGAGGGGAGGGTCGATGGGATCGAACAGGGCGTCGACGGTGCGTGCGGTTGACGCGCGCAGGGGCAGCAGTGCGCGCAGACGCGCCGCAACGGTCTGGCCGCGCCATTCGACCGGGTAGACACTGCCTGGTGTGAGTTGATCGAGACTACGGCCGGCAATCCCGACGCGGATCTCAGGCGTGGTACGTTCCTGTAGGGTCAGGATTGGATGCCCCGCTTCGAGGACGCGTCCCTCATCGGCGCCACGTGCGATGACCGTGGCGTCGAAGGGGGCGACCAGGCGGCTCTTTGCAAGTTCCACATCGATGGTCTTAATACGCTGATCCGCCAGCGACAGGGCCGCTTCAGCTGCGCGCTGGGCTTCGCGCGACTCGTCCAGGTCCTGACGCGAGACTCCGCCCTTGTCGACGATGCCGCGTAAACGCTTAAATGTGACCTTGGCGAGTGAGAGGTTGGCTTCGGCCTCGGCGCGGGCAGCGAGCAGTTCATTGCGCTGGGCCAGCTGACGCTCGGTGTCGAGTTCGGCAAGCAGTTGACCGGCCTCGACAGTCGCGCCTTCGTCGACCCAGACGTGTGCGAGACGCCCAGCCGACTCAAAACCGAGTTCACTCTGGCGTCGCGCTTGCACTCTGCCTGAGAAGGTTCGTTGTAGGGAAAATCGCTCCTGTGGCGTGATAACCCGTGTCTCTACGGCCAACGCTGATGGAGGGGGGGCGATTGTCGGTGCCGGGTCGCTAATCGCCAACACTAGGCTGGCTATTACCGCACCGGTTACCCCGATCAAGACAAGGGAGGTGAAAATAGGTGTTCGCGATTGTCTGCTGGGCATCGGGTTACGCCTCTGGGTTGTTGTCTGGCCGCCGGTCGGTTTTTCGCCTATACTGGACCGTACGGTATGATAATAGGTGAGAGATACTGGACTGTCTAGTTTAGTTATTAAATAAACCTTGGGAGATTGATTTCGATGACAGATGTGTCAGCCCCGCCACGTGCTGGTCGGCCAAAGAGTGAAGCAAAGGCCGAAGCGATCATGGATGCTGCCGCCAAGCTTTTTCTGTCACAGGGATTTCAAGGTACCTCCATGGACGCTGTCGCAAAGCAGGCGGGGGTATCAAAACAGACGGTATACAGCCATTATGCGAACAAGGAGGAGCTGTTTAAGGCCGTTATTACCGCCAAGGTGGCCAGTTATGGATTCGATGAGGCCGCCATGGTTGAAGATGAGGATCTGCGTAGCGCGTTACTGACGGTCACACGACGTTTCGTTGATCTTCTATTTGATCCGAAGGTCGTAGCCATGCACCGTGTAGTGATGGGTGAGGCGGTCAGCCAGCCTCGTGTCGCTTCACTTTTCTATGAAAGCGGGCCGCTGCGTACCAAAGCCTCGGTATGTGCATTTTTAGAACGTCAGGTTGCTAAAGACCGGCTATGCATTCCTGTTGATAGTATGCTTTACGCAGCCACCCAGCTGCTTAACACGGCAATCGGGTTATATCAATTGCAGTTGATGCTGGGGCTTCGGGAATCGGTCGATGAGACTGAACTCGGAGCGCATCTTGACCGGGTTGTGGATGATTTTCTCACCCTTTACCGGGCTTGAGATAGGTGCTTTTCTTTGATCTGGATTTTCAGCTTGACGAAGCTTCGCCAGGGTTTGGTTAATAACAGCTTGTTGGTGAATTACTTGAAAGTCGGCATATGAAACGCACTCAGCGGATTGCTGATTGTGATCGATTCATTTTTCTTTATACCGACCTCGGATAACGAGTACTCGAGTTCGATGGTGCGGGGTAATCGACGACAGGTATCGGGTTTGATTCTCACGATGCTCAATTCCCGTGTTGTTGAAGTCTGTTTTGTTGAAGAATCAAAGACAAAATTAAAGCTCTCTTTGCTCGTGCAACCATTGCTAATGACAACAAACTTAAGTGAATCTACTGCCAACATAACGCCAATGAGCGGTTCAATCATAGTGCCTTCAACTGATTTAGTGAACACCTGCTGCCTCCTCACCCAACCCCACTCCGGTAGGGAGAGGGGTTGTTGAAGCGGCAGTGGAGGAAATTGCTATTATCCCTGTTATTGCCAGATTAAGGGAGTAGGCTTCTGGCTTAATTGTCGGCTTACCAAAACCAGTTGAAATCTGGCCATTCGAAAACAGGCCAATCAAATTCTGGCCATTCGAAAACTGGCCAATCAAAAATGGGCCATTGATCATTGGGATCATCCGGAAAATCTTGATCAGGGGTCGGCATCAATGTTGGCATCAATGTTGGCATCAATGTTGGCATCAATGTTGGCATCGATGTT
>JASFJX010000533.1:0-3675 GCA_050119385.1 Candidatus Thiodiazotropha sp.
TGGCCCGTAGAAGGCACCCTCCCCTGGCTGCAGTTCCCAATCCAGTCCCTGCTGGTTCAACGCCTCTTCAAGTGCCTTCTCAGCTTTATCCCATACCTCATCTGAACCAACACGCTTTTCTGGTCGAGTGGATAGTTTGACCAGAACTTCATCGAAACCGAAATCCTTGTAGACTTCCAACAGCAGGGTATTGAAAGCCTCCACTTCACTGAGGATCTGTTCCTCACTGCAGAAGATATGGGCATCGTCCTGAACGAAATTGCGTACCCGCATCAGGCCATGCAGGGTACCTGAGGGCTCGTTGCGGTGACAGGAACCGAACTCCGCCAAGCGAAGCGGCAGATCCCGGTAGCTCTTCAACCCATGATTGTAGATCTGAATATGGGCCGGACAGTTCATCGGCTTGATGGCATAGACTCTGTCGTCAGTCTCGGTAATGAAGATATCATCGCGAAACTTTTCCCAATGGCCCGATTTCTCCCACAGGGTACGATCGATAACCTGGGGGGTGTGTACCTCCTGGTAACCGTGGGCCTTGAGCTTTTCACGGATATATTCCTGAATCGTGAGATAGATGCGCCAACCCTTGTCGTGCCAGAAGGCCATGCCGGGGGCCTCTTCCTGGGTATGGAAGAGATCCTGAGCCTTGCCGATTTTACGATGATCCCTTTTTTCAGCCTCCTCCAGGCGATGCAGATAGGCCTTCAACTCCTTCTTGTCACGCCAAGCGGTGCCGTAGATGCGTTGCAGCATCTCGTTGTTGGAATCGCCCCGCCAATAGGCGCCAGCCACCTTCATCAGTTTGAATCCCTTGCCCAACATCCCGGTGCTGGGCAGATGGGGTCCACGGCAGACATCGAACCAGTCGCCCTGACGATAGATGGAAACCTCCTCGCCCTCCGGGATGAACTCCTTGATGATCTCGACCTTGTATTTCTCACCAATGGAGTCGAAGGTGCGGATCGCCTCTTCCCTTTCCCATACCTCCCGCTGCAGGGGCAGGTTGCGCTTGACGATCTCGTGCATGCGCTGTTCGATCTTCTTCAAATCATCAGGGGTGAAGGCCTCGTCCCGGGCAAAGTCATAGTAGAAACCATCTTCGATGGCAGGCCCGATAGTGACCTGGGTACCAGGGTAGAGCTCCTGGACTGCCTGCGCCATGACATGGGCGGCATCGTGACGCATCAGTTCCAGCGCCTCATCGTCGCGGCTGGTGATGATGGCGAGTTCACTGTCATTTTCAACCAAGTAAGAGGTATCGACCAGGCGGCCTTCGATTCGACCGGCCAGGGCGGCCTTGGCGAGTCCAGGTCCGATATCAGCGGCGATCTCATGCACAGTGACCGCTTTATCGAATTCACGTTGAGAACCATCGGGGAGAGAGATAACGGGCATATTCCTTCCTCATCAGTGGTGGCCCATACGAGAGGCCACATGAAAATAAAAAAGCCGGCGCCAAGATGCCGGCCCATTGTGTTAGATAGATTTAATTACAGCTTCTGTTGCCCGATACGGCAGTAACAAGGCAATCGATTTCATGCCAGATTTACTTATCACGAAATCAATAGCTTATCTTCCGTATCGAATGAAAGCGAAGTCTATACACAGCAGCTCGACAAGTCAAAGTTATGATGCAAACAGATGATGCACTTCAACCTTTCAACTCAGACTCTAGACCAAACATTTCACCTGGTCGCTTGAAAAGAAATCAACCAACGGTTTTTAAAAGATATTTCTGGAATATTAGCAAAGTACAAGGTGTCACCGACTAACACAGAACGCGCCCTCGTCTCGTAGGTTATTAACTCAATCACAAATCTGCATCTGTACGGCGATCCCGGCACGATCATCGCGTTCCCGGACGAAACATTCGGCTTAACCGGCCGGCCAATACTCTGTGCCGATGCCATCTCCAAGGTCGGCCTCGATCAGGCGTTGCCTGACCTCGAGCAACTTCTCCAGCAGCGCCGGCTCCGCTGCCCCATAGGCCTGGGCATCGGGCACTCGCTTGACCACCACACCCAGCAGTTCGGTAATGGCGTTACCGATGGAGTTCTGACTGATGGTAACGATCAGTTTACCCGCCTCGTTGCGATAGATGAGTTGTTTGAAGGCGGGCTGCCAACGAATCGAGATGGCATACTTGGCATCGATGATACACTGGTCCCTGACCCGCTTCGCGGTGGCAAGAAAATCGTTGTTGAACAACAGTACGCTCTCCACCTGTTCCGGGTAATAGACATCCTTCGGCATGGGGGCGTTACGAGTGGATACTTGGCTGAAGAAGGTACGGTAGAAGTCGATAAATCCCTCCAGGATCGCATCATATTCATGCCAGAAACGGATATTTTTCAGCGCCTGCACACCTCCCCGTATCTCCCAACAGGGTAAGCCTTGAGGATATCCGGTCAACTGAATATTCGATTCTTCCGAGCTGATCGGCTTCAGTACCTTGAGTTCCAGGGCGCGGTCGAAGAATTCCCGGTAGACATCACGCATGTAGGATTGGAACAGGCTGTGTTGCCCCCCATCGGTCAGGTTGGGGTTATCCAGGTCGGCCAGTTTCGCCGCTCTTAGTTGCTGCATGGGGAAGACCATGAAATGGTTATGCAGCATGCGAATACTCGGCACGCCTGGTGAGGTCAAGGGCCAGGTGGCATCGAGGCTGGCCTCGCCCGCCAGGATCAGGTGAGTAGCGGAATCAGGATAGCGTTCTACCATATAGTCGATGATGATTTGATTCATACGATTCCACACATGGCGAACGTTTTGCGGTACCTGGGTCCTTCGTACCGGCCTGCCGAGGGGATCGAGGATCACCTGGGAGGTGTTGTAGATGATGGAGGTATCGAACTCGTTGCTGTGCCCCAGGGCTTTGCGATAGAGAAGCAGGTTCTCCGGGTTCATCAACAGACCGTTGTTGTGCACCAGGTCATTGAGGTTTTCCGTACTGTTGAAAAACTCATTGGGTTTCATCCCCTCCGGCACATCCAACGGTATGGGACGGAAGGGATTGATGATCTCGCGGGGACCGTACTCCATGTAATAAACCTCCTTTTGATGAAGTGCGTAACGATTCTCGACAGCAGTCGATGCAGGCTACCCTAAACAGCCGGCCCGACGAAAACAAGATCATAGAAATTCTTATGGGTCTATTGAGTGATTTTTCGACGATTGCAGATCCATCTATGGAAGCTTCAGGGATTGAGAACTGACCCTCGAAAAGCTATTACTGATATTTCGGGTTACGGATAAGTGCCACGATCTTTTGATGATTGCCCGACGCCGCGGCTCTTTCAGGCGTCCATCCTGTATCATCAACGAGATTCGTAACTGCGCCATGTTCAACCAGCAACCTAACTACATCCTCATGCCCTTTGATCGCGGCAATATGAAGGGGGGTTTCACCCTGGTTACCCTGTGCATTCACATTCGCTCCGGATTCAATCAGTAAACCAGCTATGTCACTAAATCCTTTTTCAGCGGCACAATGAAGTGGGGTGTTGCCTTTAAGGTTCTTCGCATCAACATTCGCCCTATTTTGAAGTAGCAATGAAACCATTTGCTCGTGACCATTGAGAGTGGCTATATGAAGCGGAGTAAATCCAAAGGGTGTTTTTGTATCGATATTTTCACCCTCTGCAAGCAATGAGACAACCAATTCCAGGGAACCTG
>JASFJX010000534.1:0-3671 GCA_050119385.1 Candidatus Thiodiazotropha sp.
ACTGCTTCACTCATTGCTTTAACTCCTCGTTAATGTCGCTAAATCAACCCGCTGATAATCCGCTGCAACAATTCTCAGCAATTGAGGTTTATAACGTTGCGCCGACCACCCGCGAGTCATCCGATAGACTATGAAAAAACCGATCGCCAACCCGCACAGGGCCAGCAAACTCAACCATATCGTCTGCAAACCTAGCTGATCACCCAGTGCCGTAAGACCCAGCATTGACAACAAAGGCATCAGGTAGGCCATAATCGATGCCCGCGCCAACAACTCGTCGGGTATACCGATCACTACCTGGTCCCCCGGCTTGGCACCGATACTGTTCGCAATTACCAGGCGATTTCGCCTCACACCGAAAAGCTTGGCCACCACTGATGTGGTACAGCCGCTGGTAGTGCAGTGGTTGCAACCACTACGGCTCTCAGTCTCTGCCAGCAACATGCCATCCTTCACATCGATAACTCTCGCCGTCTGTTCCAACATAGCGGTGGATTCGCCAGGGCGCGACTTCATTCCTCCCACCCATCCGCTTCCATTTGATCGAAACGCGACGGGTCGGCAGGCATAGCATTCTGAATCGCCCGCGCCAACCAGCTGCCCGGCCCCTGTTTCAATTCATCCTGCAGGCTAGCCAACAGACCGCTGATGGCAGCACCCGGTGAGATCTTTACCGGCTGTATCCCCTTGGCCTTCAACTGATTGATGGCGGACGCACCAACCGCCTGACTGTAGACGGCAATACAACCCGCCAAGGCATCGATCTTTACCACCAGCTTGTCTTCATTACCATCCATCTCCAGCTTGCCGAATTCCACTGCCTCAACCAGACAGCTCTTCTCCTGATCGAAGGCATAGATGGCAAATGATTGAGCAGCACCGAAATGCTGATCCACATGTTTCATGTCGCTGGTGGCAAAGGCCACCTTGAGTGCGGTCGACATCCACCGATCCTCAGTGTTGCAGCCCACCAGCTGCAGTCGTCTTGTCATGCTCATGGGACACCTCCCGGTATTCCGGTTTCTGCGCATAGATGGAACGATAGGGATGGATCTCACCCTTCTCCAGAGTCAGCATGATATTGGCGAGATCGAACAGGATTTGGCGTGTGCCTCGATAGCCGATCCATGTCTTCTGATAGCCGCCCAGAATGTCGTATTGGGGAAAACCGGCCCGCAAAAGTGGAATGCCCAATCGTTTTGCACTCTCCACGGCATGGGAGTTACCGATCAACACCTCGGCGCCGTGACTATCCGCCAGTTTTTCCAGGTCTTCCAGGTCGCCGATCTTTACCTGGGCAGTCGCACTCGATTTCAACACCGGTGCATTCACCGGGGATACCGCTGCAACCGTTTCAGCACCGACCCCGGCAAGCATCTGACTGAAGCCATGCAACAGATCCGGATCGGCGGCCAGGGCGAAGCGGGCCATACCCAGCATAAAATGGGAGTCCAGCATGGCATCTTGCAACTGCGCCCTTTGCCGTTCGAGCTTCATTGGCACCGGCTCACCCGAGATCTGGTGCAGCACATTGATAAATGCATCCACTCCCTCGAGTCCCATCAGATGTTCAAAGCGGTAATCGGGTACACCGGTCAGGGTTTTCAAATGATCAGCCGCCTTGTTCATCGAGGCGCCAACAACCAGGGTCGCAACCGCATCACCCAATGTCAGGAGTTCAGACACCGGCGTACCGCCGATGGTTAAGGGAGAGAAATCAGCCTCATCCAGATGGCCGTCAAGCGAGTCCGAGAGATCGGGAATCACCATCGGCCGTAGTCCGAAGGACTCGACGATATCCTTCAACTCCTCCAGGTCTCCGGGCGTTAGAAATGAGCCCACCAACAGATTGACCTGACGCCGCCGGCGTCCAGGCTTGGTGCCCGCATCTTGCGCTGCCGGCACAATCGTTTGAATGATCGATTCCACCGCCTTGGCAAAGCCCGTCTCAAGGCAACCTGTGAAGTCGGGAGTGGAGACAGGCACGACGGGTATGGCATCAAACTCCGGATACTGCTGCCGGAATTGCTTTACCGCCATACGCACATCACTGCCCTGGGTTTCAGAGAGGCCGGTTGTGGGGATACCCAACAGCGACGGATTGTTTTTGCTGGCGATGGTCTTCAGGCCCTCCACCACACTCTCCTCCGAGCCCATGACAGTGGTCACCTGATCCATGGCAGTGGTCTGCAAAGGGATCGGCTCACGGAAGTGGCGGACGAAAAACACCTTGCCAAACGCGGTACACCCCTGAGAACCATGCAGCATGGGCATAGCACGGTGAAAGCCAAGAAAAGCCAATGCGGCACCGAGGGTCTGACTCGCCTTTAATGGACTGACAGAGAGTGCCTTGTTACGCTTGATAATTTCGCTCATTGGCTTGCCTCGTTCGCTTCAGGGTTCTGTTTCACCCAGGGGGCCGGTGTCCTGACCTGCTGCCAGACCGGGCTCTCGATGGTCAGGACTAACTGGCGCGCCAACTCCACCATGCCGATGTAACCGGCATAACCATATTCACGTTCCTGGTTGATGTCGAGAAAAGGGATACGCGCCTTGAGCGCGGTATACATATTGCGGCCACCCGCGATCAGCACGTCCACCTCGTGTTCACGGACGATGTTGATCAAGGCGCGGGGATTGCCATCTTCCAACATCACCGCATCCTGGCCCATCAGTTCACGGATGCGGGCTTTATCCTCTTCCGTGGACTTCTTGGTACCTGTGGCTACTACCTCCATACCCAGGTCCTGCAAGGCTGCAATCACTGACCAGGACTTGACTCCGCCGGTATAGAGCAACACCTTGCGACCACGCAGTCGATCCCGCCAGGGCTCGAGTGCCTGATCGATCTTTGCCTCCTCTCGAGCAATCAACGCCTCGGTACGTGCCGTGAGATCCTGATCATCAATCAGGCGCGCAAAATCCCGTAAAGCCTGGGATACATCCCGAACGCCATAGAAGCTGCCCTCGAACCAGGGGGTGCCAAATGCATCCTGGAGTTTACGTGCAACATTGATCATCGCCTTGGAACAAACCATCATGTTGGCTTGCGAGCGATGCATGGTCTGCACTTCGCGATAGCGGGTATCTCCCGATAGAGTACACAACACTCTCAAACCAAGCTCATCCAGAAGCGGCAACACATGCCAGAGTTCACCGGCGATGTTATACTCACCGATCAATGCGATGTCGTGAATCTGGTGACCGGCCTCTTTTGTCCCATCAGGTAACGGATCGGGCTCCCTGGTACCGCAGACATATTTCACCATCGCCTCGCCCGCGATACGGTTACCCAGGTTTTTCGTGCCGTAAAATCCGGCGGCATCCACCGGTACCACGGGGGTCCCCCAACGTGACTCGGCAGCCTTGCAAACCGCCTCTACATCATCACCGATCAAAGCGGGTACACAGGTGTTGTAGACAAATACCGCAGCAGGCTTATAGCTCTCGATGGCTTGTTTGATGGAGTGAAAGAGACGCTTCTCACCACGCCCCATGATCACATCCTGTTCCGTCAGATCGGTGGTCATACCGATACGAAACAGTCGTGATCCGCTGGAACGGGTTCCCCGGTTATCCCAGGAACTGCCGGCGCAGGCGATCGAACCGTGAACGATGTGGGCCACATCAGCAATCGGCAGAAGCGCAATCTGTGCGCCATCGAAGGCGCA
>JASFJX010000535.1:0-3662 GCA_050119385.1 Candidatus Thiodiazotropha sp.
GTTGTGGGCGGCGGGTGACATGGTGCGCGGTCCGGATGTTGTCACCGCCGTAGCAGACGGTCACCGCGTTGCTACTAGTATTCATGCTGCATTGATGTCAGGTAATGCATGCGATAGGGTTTAAGAAATTACAGAATAATAAAACTATTTTTTTTTATTGAATGCAATCGATCGAATCAAGGCGTATGCGCAGACGCTGAATGTAAACGTTGAGATGGTTCTTTCTGTAACTCATCCCTCATCCGGCAACAGACGTGAAATATCTATAGGACAATACATCAGCGTTGTGTGATATGTGAAATGTTAAATCTCAACAGTATATATAGCTCAATAATGACAACGTCTCATTGTGGAACTATTAAGGCAATTTAGAACGATATTAACTCGCAACTAATAGGCTGCAATTATTAGGTATTTAAGGCTAGAGGAGAAGGGCTTCCGTAGTCAATTAAAAATTCATTAATTGATCAAAAACTTTGAGTACCATATCTTTGGTATTTGTTGGTCAATGTTTTAAAAGCGCTCGTGTTACGTTGTATCATTCATTACTTTATCTTCTATCGATTAGCAGTATATAGATAGTCTTAAAGATGCAAGTAGATTGCGTCAGATGATAAGCAGCGCCACATCAACACATTAAAAACAATGCATGTTGTTATTTTGAGTACTTCGTCACGTTGCTGGGGCGCATGCAGAACGTGCCAGCGGGAAAACGCATTTTTCAGCATCATGAGTCTGGCTATTCGAATGAAATCAAGCAGCATAGCCAAGTTGTTGTATTTTAAAAAATAGCAAATTAAAAACGAACTGCTTTCAATTAAAAATATTCTTTATTTGGTTGGTTGTTGTATGTATTGCAATTTCATGATTAGTCTTGTTGATTGCTTATCGATGATACTGCCAGGTCAAATAAACTAATCATGCAAATATTTAGTTGTAACAATAAACAACATAGTAACATCAATAACTTCTGTCTCAGGCTTAAAATATTTTAACAATTAACAAATATCAGTGTGAAATAATTAGAACACCATATTAATGAGATGTGGCAATAAAGATGCTTGATTGCTGCCTGGTTTTTTCATAGACTTCAGCAGGCGAAATATGTGGTTATATATCGTTTTTTGAAAAGGAATTTTAAAAGTCATGTATAGCATTAAAAAATTATTATCTACTCAAACCTCTCTTTTAACCTTGCTTATAATTTCAGGCTGCAATGATGATGGTCAGAGCAGCAGTAGTACAGAGGCCGCGCCAGAAACAAGTTCTAAAATAACTGCAGAAAATGCTAAACCGATTACTGCTGCAGCATTTGCTTCAGTTGATATTGTAAAAGGTTTGCCTATACAGGGTGGGTCGCTGGGTGGTGGATCTGGGAATGACGAATCAAGTGAGTTTAACTATTCTGAATTCATCGTCAACCAACTTTCCATCATGCAACAACAGGGGCAGTATATGGGGCGTAGCAGCACGCGTGCATCGGAAATTACTGCCAAAAAGGCTCTGGACTGTAGTTTGCACATCACGGGTGATATTGCAGACTCGTCGAATCTTTCCGTAGGGGACACAGCCACATTCGCTTTCGATAACTGTACTTACGACATGAACCTTCTCGTAGATGGTGTGATCGGGGTAAACTTGACACAAGTCAGTGGAGACCTTGTCGGTGTGCCGCCTTATGAACTGGGGATGGACGTCGCGCTAACCGATTTTACGGTCGATATAGATGGTGTCACATTTACCAGCAATGGCGACATATCAATGCTGATCAATGAAGACTCGTCATCGGGAAAAACTGCAATAATGAGTGGTACTTCGATCAATGTCACTGAGGCCTTGACTAGTGATATTATCATGCTTAATTTGTCCAACTACCTCGTCGAGGCCAGTTACAACAACTCTGGCGATTACAGTGTGTCTTTGCAAGGGACGACAACCCTCGAAATTCCTTTCATCAGTGGTGGTGCGTCGTTCACAACAATCACTCCATTCACGGGGAATAATGACAACGGTTCGGGTGATCCGACAGCTGGAGAGATGCATCTCACTGATGGTGAAAGCCAGGCATGGGTTATTGCGCAAGCGGATGGGGTTAATATACAGATTGACATCGATATAAATGGTGATGAAGTGGTTGAATTAACGCTCATGACTACATGGTCCGAACTGCAAGATATTTTCTAGCTATCTTTTTCATTTGATATCTAATGATTTAAAGCTCTTTGAAAGGCAACTCACTGTTGATCAAAGAAATGCCGTTGCTCCTTCGCCAAGGCGAAGACCGCCATTCTTTATTCGGCGGTCTGTGTCTTGGGGGAGTGGCGGGGCTCGAGTCAACCTCATGCGAATCCTGAAGACCTGCTAACTGGCGGGCGGTCGCGATAATGACCGCGCCGCCAAGTTTGTGGCCAAAGCAGATTGTTTCACGCCTATATGCAGACAAGCTAGAGGTCTCGTTGCTCAGTGGCAGAAAGCGACAGCCATGAATAGTAATTGTTGTAGGTGTTTAGGGCTCGATAAATTCACCTGAATCAGAATATATTGAAATACCGGCAAGCGTACCAGCATCAATTATTGTTTCCACTTCTACCGTTAGTGATCCATCGGTCACCAATATATTATCGATGTTTGAGTTATATGCAACGAATTGACCTGCCAGGTCAAATAAATCAACATTTGATAACATTTGTTGACCTTCTAATGTTACGTTAAAGCTGCGTTGTCCAGAGGCTGACCAAAAAATCTCCGCGAAGTGCAGGCTCACATCATAAGAGGCATTGCTGACTGGGATCTGGTAGGTAAAATTGCCATATCGCTCAGTTTGGTATAACCCGTCGTCAGTAGTGCCGTCAATGCTATCTGTGACTGAGTGCAAAGACCCGCCCGAAGCAAATCGATCAGCAACATAGTTAACGCCTTGAACAATCATATCTGATCCTCCTACATTAATAGCATAGACTAGCCTTTGATCAACACTGTTATCGCTTGATGAACTGCTAGAATCCGAGGAACTTGAGGATGAATTATCATCAAAATCAATGCTGCCAAAACCAATAGAGCCATTACAATGCAGCCATTCAGAATTGGTGCCGCCACCACAAGTGTGATTGCCCCATGCACCAGTATTGTCGTCTTGATCTTCAGCCTGAAGAACTATCCCGTTTACAATAATGTAATCGATTCTCACGTCTCTATTGCCGTTATCATTGGTGAATGCAACGCGAATCTCGCCAGAGGCATCGGTATCAACTGTATAGTCAGTCATAATGGTGTTTACTGTCCAGGACTGAATGGTATTCCCACCCACTTGCAGGCTGACAGTTTCATCGCCGGTAACGCCATTCATGCGTACAGTAATCGTGCTTATACCTGCTGAAGTATCATTGTCGGTATCGGTATCACTATCAGTATTAGTGTCAGTACCAGTATCATGGTTAGTATCGACAAGTGTTAACATTATGTTTGCATAGCGACGTCCCATTTCCCGCACACCGGCGGAATCCCAGTGATATTGATCATGAATGTTAAGGCCTTCTGCAGTTGCGACATGGGCATTGGAAATGATTGAAGGAAGCTGTTGGATTAAGGTATTATGACTGGCACAACAACCGGGGTAAGGTAATTCGCCAGCAATGAATGGCACATTCCCGATGCCGAGATCA
>JASFJX010000536.1:0-3660 GCA_050119385.1 Candidatus Thiodiazotropha sp.
ATAAGCGGTATATCACCCTGGCACCCGTTGCAACCCTTATCGGTCTGGCATTCAAACTGGAGGATCCTCAAGGCCTGCTCTCTGATAATCCCGAACCCGGCATCACCCTGGCCCTGATTCCTCGTGATACACCTGGCGTGGAGATAGGTTCGAGGCACATGCCCCTCGACATACCCTTTCAGAACGGTCCCGTCGCGGGCCGGGATGTGTTCATCCCCTTGACCTGGGTAATCGGTGGCAGTGACGGTGTAGGCAAGGGTTGGCACATGTTGGTCGAATGCCTCTCCGAGGGACGCGGCATCTCTCTCCCCGCACTCTCGACCGCGGCGGGCAAAGGTGCCAGCCGTTATACCGGCGCCTATGCCGCGGTTCGCACCCAATTTGGCCAACCAATAGGCCATTTCGAGGGGGTGGAGGAGGCGCTGGCTCGTATAGGTGGACTGACCTTCCAGATGGATGCGGCGCGAAAACTGACTCTCAGCGCACTGGATAGCGGTGAGACACCTTCGGTGATTTCAGCCATTATCAAATACCACCTGACTGAGCGTTACCGTCAGGCACTCAATGACGCGATGGACATCCAGGGTGGCAGTGGTATCTGTCTCGGCCCAGACAACCTGATCGGCAGGGGCTACCAGGCGATACCAATCGCAATAACCGTAGAGGGCGCCAATATCCTCACCCGCAGTATGATCATCTTCGGACAAGGGGCGATACGTGCTCATCCCTACATTCTCAGAGAATTCGAGGCGGCACAGAATCCCGATCCGGATATCGCCCTCACCCAGTTCGATGACGCCCTTTTCAGTCACATCGGTTTCGTCGTTACAAACTTTGCCCGCACCCTATGGTTCGGCATCACCCATGGCCGACTCTCCGAGAGCCCAAAGAGTGGACCGGCTAAACGCTACTTTCAACGCCTTAACTGGATGGCCTCGACCTTTGCCCTGACCGCTGATGCGGCATTGATGACACTGGGGGGGGCGCTCAAGCGTAAAGAGCGTCTCTCGGCCAGACTTGGGGATATGCTCAGCAACCTCTATATCGCCAGTGCTTGTTTAAAACACTATGTTGACGAAGGTGAGTCAAATGACGACCTGCCCTTGATGAGATGGGCGCTGGACGACTCCCTTTATCGTTTCCAAGATGCCTTACGGGGTCTGCTACGCAATATGCCATTTAGGCCTCTGGCCTGGCTATTACGACTGGTGGCATTCCCCACCGGACTGCCATTTCATCAACCAACGGACAAGCTTGATCACCAGGTTGCACGCATTCTGCTCAGCCCAAACGAGGCCAGGGAACGACTCACACAGGGGATCTATATGACAGAGGATCTAAAACAACGGACCACTCAGTTGGAACAGGCACTGATTGCAGCAAATGCAGCGGCCCCCCATGAGAAGACAGTACGCAGAGCAAAACGGGCCGGTCAGCTCAAATCTCGGGACATTCGGAATCTGGCCGCAGAGGCCGTCTCCCTTGGGATCTTGGGCGAAAGCGAAAAAGATACCCTGGATGAAGCGGATCGTCTGCGTAGCCAAATCATTCAGGTAAATACCTTCAGCCACCTTGGTGCGCTAACACCTGAGACTCAAAAGCAGCCCTCAAAGGTATCCAAACTCAATAAAGAGGGTGTCGCTTGACATGCTTAACCTGAATGATTTCCATACCTGTTCAGGGTAATATAATTTAAAGGCATGGACCCCAAAAAAATAAATAGAGTTCATAAAACGATAAAAAAACGGTGCCCGCATGGATAATCCGAACATTGATTATATCGAGTTGAAAGACGCCGATACGCTAGGCAGACTTTTCCAGGAACGGGTAAAGCGCTCGCCGGATACCACTGCTTATATTCAGTACGACGAAGAGCGTGAGGTTTGGCAAAAGACCAGCTGGCGTGAGATGGAACAACTGGTTGCTTGCTGGCAGGCTGCCTTTCTGAAGGAGAACCTCAATCCCGGTGACAGGGTGGCCATCATGTTGCGCAACTGCCGCGAATGGGCCATATTCGACCTGGCAGCCCAGTGCCTGGGCCTGGTGACCGTCCCTCTCTATACCAATGATCGCCCAGAGAATATCGGCTATATCCTACAAGATGCCGGTGTCCGTCTATTGCTTCTGGAAAACAGTAAACAGTGGCAGTCCCTGCAGCAGATTCGCAATCAGTTGGCCGGCCTGAACCGTATCGTTTCGGTACACAAGGTCGAGCCCATGGGGCTGCAACCTCATCTGGTATCTCTCGATGAATGGCTACCCGATCAATCCGATAAGAAACTACAGGTCATCGATGTACCCAGCAAGGATCTGGCTACCATCGTCTACACCTCTGGCACCACGGGGCGCTCAAAAGGTGTGATGTTGAGCCACCACAACATTTTGTGGGATCTAAACAGCGGCGTGAAAGTCATCAATATCTATACGAGCGATGTTTTTCTCTCATTTCTGCCACTGTCGCACACCCTGGAACGCACTGTCGGTTACTATCTGGCGATCATGGCCGGTGCGACAACGGCCTATGCGAGATCAATCCCTCAGTTGGCGGAAGATCTTGAGATCATCAAACCCACTATGTTGATTTCGGTGCCACGTATATTTGAAAGGGTATACGCCAAAATACAGGAAAAACTGCAGAAAGACTCAGCGCTAGCCCGCGCCATTTTCAATCTGGCGGTTGAAACAGGCTGGTCCCATTTCGAGTATCAACAAGGACGCGCCTCATGGTCGCCAAAATTACTGCTCTGGCCATTGTTGGAAAAGATAGTGGCCAGTAAAATTCAGGAAAAACTAGGGGGACGCTTGCGCATTGCAGTATCTGGTGGCGCCCCGCTTTCGCCGGAAATCGCAAAGGTTTTTATTGGGCTTGGTGTGCCCATATTGCAAGGTTATGGTCTAACCGAGACCAGCCCTATCATCACCGCCAATACCCATGAACAGAATCTTCCCGCCAGCGTCGGCAAGCCCTTTCCCGGAATTGAGGTGAAGACCAACGAATATGAGGAATTGCTTTGCAGGGCACCGAACGTAATGATGGGTTATTGGAACAACCGTAGTGCAACATCAGAGGCAATTGACTCAGAGGGCTGGTTCCATACAGGCGATAAGGCGAAGATTGAAGACGGCTATGTCTTTATTACAGGTCGACTTAAAGAGATCATCGTCTTGGCCAATGGTGAAAAGGTTCCTCCGGCGGACATGGAGATGTGTATTGCCATGGATCCTCTGTTCGACCAAGTACTGGTAGTGGGTGAAAGTAAACCCTATCTGTCCGCTATCGTGGCACTCAATCCCGAGCATGCTCAAGCACAAGGCTTGAATCCCAGCGACATCAGTGAACAGCAGATGCAGGAACTTTTAACACGCATAAACAGCCATCTGGACAACTTTCCCGGTTTTGCGAAAGTCATCCGCGTAACCGTGCTCGAAGAACCCTGTAGTGTAGAGAATGGGCTGGTTACACCCACCCTGAAACTGAAGCGGAAAAAGATATTAGAGCGTTATGCTGATGAGTATGACGAGATGTATCACGGCCATTGAGCATAAGCGTTGTTCAACGAGTGCGGTGTCTCATAAAACAATACCTGATTACTCACAATACTCAGCCATTGAATCAGTTCATAGCACAAACACAGTAGTCTCTGTGGACTTGAGTTGTAT
>JASFJX010000537.1:0-3634 GCA_050119385.1 Candidatus Thiodiazotropha sp.
TACGAGTTTCGGTCAATACTCTTTCATTATGTCATTGATAATGGTGTTGTGTTTGCCCCTTGATCAGGGAATGAGGCAATTGATCACCCGTGAAACAGCCAAATATCAACACGAAGGTAACTGGTCGTTATTGCGCGGTCTGTTTCGCAGCACCCAATTGTGGATTCTATTCGGCATATTGGTCATCTTTTCTGTCGTGTCTGTGGCGGCCGTTGTTAATGCTGACTGGCGGCTGGACGATCGTTGGACATTATTGCTGCTGGTTCTGCCGGCTATACCTTTGTTTGCCTATAGCGCACATCGCAGTGCTGGATTACGCGGTCTGGGTTTTGTTGTACAGGCGCAAGTACCGGAATTACTCGTCGGCCCCTTATCTCTTTTGCTCATTTTCATCGCTCTTTCGCTTCTTAACATGTTGAGCACTGCAACAGCCCTTATGACCCAAGTCGCCGCAGGACTCACGGGGTTAATTTTTGCCAATTGGCTATACAAGAGAAATTGGCCGAAAAATGCGCAAAAATGTCAGCCGGTTTATCGTCACAGGGATTGGCTCATGGCATGGATTCCATTTACGTTACTTACGGCCGCGAGCTTATTGAATACACAAATCGGTATACTTCTGCTCGGCTGGCTTGGTACGAATGATGAAGTCGCCGCTTTACGTGTAGCCGATCAGGGCGCTCGTGTGGTTTCTATCTCTCTCACTATCGTGAACATGGTAATTAGCCCGCAAATCACACGCGCTTACCATGATGGAAATATGGACCGATTGCAAAAGCTCTCACGTCAATCTGCAAGAGCGGCACTTATGTTCGCTTTGCCTGTTGCTTTGCCCATGATCTTTTTCGGTGACGAAGTGATCAGTTTGTTATTCGGCGGTGCATATAGTGAATTTACGGTTGCACCCTTGGCCGTCTTGGCGGCGGCACAGCTATTCAATGTTGCATTTGGTCCTGTTGGTATGTTTTTAGTTATGAGTGGATTTGAACGCGATACACTAAAAGGCCAAGTAATTGCGCTTTGTGTCAATGCGATATTAGCAATATTGCTGGTACCGCGCCTTGGTGCTGAAGGCGCTGCGTATGCCTCTGCGGCAGGGATTATCACATGGAACTTACTACTCGGCATAAAATTTGTTCAGCGTCTGAATCTGCGTCCATCCGCACTTTAAGCCATGATAATCAACGACACTCATCGCTTTGTTTTTATCCATATTCCTAAATGCGCCGGTACAACGGTACGCGAAAGATTACGTCCATATGATGAATCCTTGGGTGCATTTTCGAGTAGGCTGGATAGAAACCCTGAGTTGGGGCTCATAGATTATGTACACATCCCACTGTTCATTTTGAGGCAACACTTCCCCACAATATATGAGAAAATTAGGGACTACGATTCGTATACCGTCATAAGAAATCCAATCTCACGATTCCCTTCATCATTTTCACAGCACCTGAAGATGTATGGCAAGACTCAGATCCGATTAATGAGCCAAAGAGATGTTCGGAAAGAGCTGAATATAATCATGAAAGATCTACAGCGACATTCGCGTGACAACGACTACCTGCCATATAAATACATTCATTTCCAGCGTCAATCGGACTACATTTATGATCAAGGTAGCGCTGTTGTGAAGAATATATTTGATATATCGGATGTTTCTGCCTTGATACAACAGATCAGTGACAGGCACGGTATAAGAATAATAAATAAAGCTGACGACTTATCACAACACAAAGCCAATGAGGGCCTTGTATATAAAAATATATTCACTAAAACACTAACTGAAATATCAAAAATGATATTTAGACCGTTTATCTCGATAGAGGTAATGGATAAAGTTAAAAACGCTTCACGAGAGTTTCTCTATACCCCAAGAGACATTAAATTAAAAGAGGTTTTTGAATCTAGAGAGGTTTATGACTTTGTTGAAGAATACTACAAATCTGACATTCTCCTCTATCAGGAGATCACTGCATCCAGAAGCAATCCAAACAAATAAGTTTTTACTGCATGACCTTCGAGACACTCTAATAGCCACCTGATTATTTCATAATCAAAAATGAATATGAAACGCCTTTAAAATGATAGTTCATTAAAATACCATTAATCTAGTGATTCTTATTTATTTAAACTATCGAATCATTAATTCCTTATGACAGATCAACCTACCTCCAATACTGAACAGGCACCTTATTTGTCACTTGCCTCCATTACAGGCGGCGTTAACGTGCCTTCGAGAAGATATCGGATAAGCGCCTTAATTCCTTATCTAAGAAAATATAATATTGATCTTACAGAGTATTGTCCAAAAATAAGCACCTATCCGCCTAAAAACAGTTTATTGAGAGTACCCTGGCTGTTAGCGGCATTAACGGAACGCTTAACTTATATTCAAAGAATAAGAGGCTATGACGCTGTAATTCTTCAACGCGAGCTGATATCCACCATTCCTACGGTTGAGCGCTTTATACAAGATCCGAAAATATTTGACGTAGATGATGCAATTTACCTACATAGAAACGGTCGTGCAGCGATTAACGCAGCCATGAATTCCCTTGGTGTAGTCTGTGGTAATAATTACTTGGCAGATAGATTTTCGAGTTGGAATAATAATATAGCTGTAATTCCTACTGGTGTAGACACGGAAGCAGTGAAACCCCGATTAGATTTCGATAAAGACAGAAAAAGAATAATTGGGTGGATTGGTACTTCCGGAAACTTGAGGTACCTAGAGTATGTATCCGGTGCAGTTTTGAATGTTATCAAGAATTTTACAGATGCTGAGTTACATGTAATATCTGATTCTTTGCGGCATCTTCCATATAAATTAAGAAAACATGTAATATTCAAGCCATGGTATCCAGGCATTGAAAGCATAGAAGTACCTAGCTGGACGGTTGGGCTTATGCCATTATCTGACGGTGAATGGGAACGTGGAAAGTGTGCATTCAAACTTCTGCAATACCTCTCAGCCGGCGTGCCAACTGTTGTGTCTCCTGTAGGCATGAATATAGAGGTTATAGGTAATAATGAGGTCGGGTATTTAGCGAAGAGCGAGTTAGAGTGGGAAGATGCAATAACTGAAATAATCACGAGCAGTTCGAAAGCAAGTAAATTATCAGAGAATGGACGAAAGCTGGTAGAAAGTTATTATAGCTTAGATGTGGTTTCCTCAAAGTGGCGTACAGTAGTAGACGCTTGGGTTAGAGGCAAGTGAATGAGTGTTAATAAAAAAAAGTGTGGCGAATAAATTTTTTAACTATACCGAGTCTAATTCAATGTATAAACCATCAGTTGTTCATCTAATTTCAAGCTTAATTACAGGTGGTGCCGAGCGTGCATTATACGCTCTATTACGGGAGGGGTTAAAGGATAATTATAATTGTTCTGTCATATCGCTTCTTGATGAGGGTGTATATGGGGCTAAAATTAAAGCACTAGGCATCCCTGTATACTGCTTAAACACAAGGCGTGGCATTCCAAATATTGCTGATGTGTTTCGATTGCGGCAGATAATTTCGAGGATCGAGCCGAAAATCATCCAGGGGTGGATGTACCATGGGAATATTGGTGCATCATTAGCGTCATTTCTATCGACACACGATTCCGTTTTGGCATGGAATATACGGCA
>JASFJX010000538.1:0-3629 GCA_050119385.1 Candidatus Thiodiazotropha sp.
GTATGGCCTCGGGGATTGATCCGATACTCCAAGGAGATATCACCGTCGATATACAAAGCCGCAGAACAGGCTTCTGTAGCCGTTTCAATTGCGAGAATTTTCATTTTTAATAAATATTTTACACCTGATCGTGAACAATGATTGAAATAAGGAATTTACTGCCTGGAAAGCAAAAAAAAACGATTATAACATATTGTTTTTAAAAACCTTTACCATCATACAGCTAACTGTCGAAATAATTAACACTGAGATTTCACACAAGCCGGCATAATATCTCTATCTTGTTGTTTATAAGTAATTAATCACTGCTTGGCATACGATTTGCAATTATAAATGCAAGATTCTCATTTTTTATTAAGAAGGTAGATGTAAGTGAATATCCTGCAAACAGCGCTAAAAACTGCATTCATTGCACTCAGCTGCTTCAGTGCTGCAGTGAATGCTACTGTCATGACGCTTGATTACTCAGAGTCGTTCAGTTTCGATAGCAACAATCAAATCTTCGACCAAGAGACCGGTCGAGATAAATCTGGTGAGAACAAGCAGACTGTTGTAAGAGACTCCCAATTGCTCTCAATCAGTCGATTTGACAGCTCATTGGGCGAACTCCTCGACGTAAACATCTGGTTTGAGACCGATTGGAGTCTTGGGGCCGTTGTCAAAGCATATCACAAAACATCCGGTCGCCAGAATGTCAGCGGTGTCGGCAGGTCCATCAGTCGACAAACTATTCGTTTGATTGACCCTGAAAGGGAAGTGGAAAGAAACCGCGAAGTGTTGAGGACGAGTTGTAGAGGGTTAAGGCAGTGTAGCAGCTATGAGGCCAGCACAGGTCAATTCAATGATATGTTTGATCTAACCGCTTTTACATTAAGTGATTTTATTGGCAATGACGATTTAGATTTCAGTGTTGCACGTACCCTGGTGGCAGATCTGACCCGTTGCGGCAGAAGAAGTAGTTGTACCCAGACAAACAATGACAACGCTTGGAGTGGCGATATCTTCGTCAGCTATGTCTATGATTCAGCCGAAGCGAATGTACCAGAGCCTTCAACACTGATACTGCTGGGACTGGGACTGTTAGGCATTGGCGCAACACGCCTGAGTAGAAAAAGAAACGTTTGATATAGAGAATACTTACTCTCCTCACGATCACAACGCCCGCATTATGCGGGCGCTTTTTTATGCCCCCCCCCAGTTAACGCGCCCTCGTACCGATCTCGCAGTGTGTACGCTTGCCAAGCGATATGGGCCTATTCAGTTGGCCTGCCAGGAGCAGGATTGGCCCTGTGCCACTCTTCATCCTCAATAGCTTAGGCTATTGACTCAATCATAAATCCGCATCTACAGGGCGATTCCGGCACGGTCATCGCGTTCCCTGATGAAACATTCGGGTTAATCGATGAGGTGATGGGCCTTTTTTTTAGAAGACCGCTCCTGAAAGCCCTGCAACAGATCCCATAGAACAGGAATAATAAACAGTGTCAGTGCGGTAGCGGTTGCCAGGCCAGTGACAAAAGTTGAAGCCATGGTGCCCCAGATCAATGAGTAGCTGGGAAAGCCAATCGCCATAGGCAACAACCCCAAGGTCGTAGTGAGGGTAGTCAGCAGGATAGGCCGCAGTCGAATATGTACCCCTTCTATAATCGCTTCACGCCGGGAGAGCCCCTTGCGATAACGTTTATTGATAAAGTCGATCAACACCAAGGCATCATTGACCACAACGCCTGCCACCCCAATCATGGCGATGAAACTGTTTATCGTAAAGAGTGACTGAGTCACCAACTTGCCGAACACGACACCTATCAGCGCAAACACAATAGCGGAGAGTATAATGAGTGGCTGTAGATAGGATTGGAACTGGGTTGCCAGGAGTATATACATCACCAGCACGGCGATGATGAAGGCGTAACCCAGGGACTCGAAGGAGCGTTGGGTATCTTCGTGCTCACCGCCGAAGGTGACAGTGGCACCGGGGAAGTCATCCCGGATCTTTTCATAGTGGCTCTTCACCACACTCACCACCGCCGGCGTCGAGGTGGGAGCGCCCTCACGGATATCGGCCTTCAGACTGATGGCCCGCTGGCCCTGATAGCGCCTGATTTCCCCCACTTCGCTGTAGGCGCGCACATCGACCAGATCGGCTAGATAGACAGGCCGTTGAGCATCCTCCACCATCGGGATGGAGAGCCCCTGTTCCGGCGCTTCGAGATGCTCCGGATCGACCGCCAACTTGAGATCAATCTCTTCGTCCACATGGCGATACTTACCGATATAACGCCCATCCAGCACACTGGCGGCCAACTGAGCCACCTGGCCGTAGTCGAGCCCGTACTCAGCTACCTGATCCTGGTTCACCTGCAATCGGAAGACCCGTTTCGGCTCGCCCCGGTCGTCTTTCAGGTCGATCAGGTGAGGACCGATGGCCGGCTCTTGTCGCATGTAATCAAGCAGTGTCCTGGCCAGCTTGGAAACCGATTCGGTGTTGGCTCCCACCACCCGTACGTTGATATCTTTACCACTCGGTGGACCGTCGTTCTGCGGATGGATGGAGAGCCGGTAACCATCGGTTTCGTAGAGCGGCGTCAGCTTCTCGCGCATGCGCTCCAGATGGGCCAGCGGATCGTCGAAGGTCTGCGCCTCCAGCGCCGGCAGGGTGACCATCACCGAGCCATAGTTATTGCCGTAGACCGGTGCGTAATCCTCATCGATATAGAAACCGGCAAAGCCCGAAGCGGCACTGACCATACCCGGTCCATCCTCCATGATAGTCTGCGCGATGCGCTTGACTCGCTCATCCACTTCCTTGATCGAGGTGTTGGTTGGTCCGAACAGATCCACATAGTAGATCTTGTAGTCATCCGGAAAAAACTGGATGCGGATCAACGGCGCCTTGCCACTGATCGATAATCCCAATACCACCAGTGCTATCAGGAAGAGAGCCAGCACCACCGAGATCGAGAAAAGGCGGTGACCCATGGTGTGCTGGAGCAGCCAGTCGGTGAAACGCCGCGCCAACCGCATAAAGGCGTTGTCCCGCTCCATCAGCTCCACACTTTGCTGGGTACTTGGGCCGAATTCGGCATAGTGGATCGGCAGGATCAGCAGGCACTCGATCAGGGAGGCAACAATGGCGAAGGTCACCGCCTTCGGCACCAGGGCGAAGAACTCTCCTACATAGCCGGTCATAATCAGCATCGGCAGGAAGGCGGCCACCGTGGTCATGGTGGCAGAGATCACGGGCATCGCCACCTCGGATGTCCCGTCGATAATCGCCTGGCGCAGGGGCCGCCCCTCCTGCACATGACGGTAGATGTTCTCGGTCACCACGATGGCATCGTCGACCACGATACCGGTCACCAGTACAAAGGAGAAGAGGGTGATCTCGTTCAGACTGTTGCCGGTCAGATACATGATCAGCATGGTGATCATGAAGGAGAAGGGGATACCGACAGTCACCAGACCGGCATTACGCACCCCCATGAAGTACCAGATAATCAGAGAAACCAGGGAGATACCCACCAGCATGTTCATACCCAGAGTGGTCAGGCCATCTTTGATATAGACGGTAGAGTCCTGGGTCAGCACCAACTCCACCCCCTGGGCTGCCAGGGTCTTGCGAAACTCAT
>JASFJX010000539.1:0-3624 GCA_050119385.1 Candidatus Thiodiazotropha sp.
GATGTTTCTCATCAACCTGTTCCATTACCGCCCCTCTTATAATCCGTAACGCACTGTTAGAAACTCCTCAATGACATCGCTTCACGCACCTCCCGCATGGTCTCCTGCGCCACCACACGGGCCTTTTCGGAGCCCTCATTGACAATGCGTCTTACCAGTTCAGGCTGGGACTCGAACTCAGCGGCCCGCGCCTGCATCGGTTTCAGTTCATCAAGCACCGACTCGATCACCGGGCCCTTGCAGTCGAGGCAACCGATCCCGGCGGAACGGCACCCCTCCTCGACCCACTGCTTGGTGCTGTCATCGGAGTAGACCAAGTGGAACTGCCACACCGGGCACTTTTGCGGATCCCCCGGATCGTTGCGCCTGACCCGATTGGTATCGGTTGGCATACGCTTGAGCATCTCCTCCACATCTTGCGGTTTTTCCCGCAGTGATATGGTGTTCTGATAGGACTTGGACATCTTTTGTCCATCCAGTCCCGGCATTTTCGAGGCTTTGGTCAATAAGGGCTGCGGCTCTACCAGGATCATACGACCGCTGCCCTCCAGGTATCCAAGCAGGCGTTCACGCTCCTCGGTGTTGATGTTCTGCTGCGCCTGCAGTAACTCCCGGCCGTTTTCCAGCGCCTCGGAATCGCCCTGCTCCTGATAGGCCCGCTGCAATTGGGTGAACTGCTTGGCCGCTCGCTTACCCATCTTCTTGCGTGCCTGCTCCGCTTTCTCCTCGAAATCGGGCTCACGCCCATAGATATGGTTGAAGCGACGGGCGACTTCCCGGGTTAACTCCACATGGGCCACCTGATCCTCACCCACCGGTACCTGGGATGCGCGGTAGATCAGAATATCCGCCGACTGCAGCAATGGATAGCCAAGAAAACCGTAGGTAGCCAGATCTTTCTCCTTAAGTTTCTCCTGCTGATCCTTGTAGCTGGGCACCCGTTCCAGCCAACCCAGCGGGGTAATCATCGACAACAGTAGATGCAGTTCCGCATGTTCAGGTACCAAGGACTGCACGAACAGGGTCGCCGCTTCACTCTCGACACCGGCCGCCAGCCAGTCGACGACCATATCCCATATACTCTCCGGAATGACACTCGGATCGTCATAGTGGGTGGTCAGGGCATGCCAATCCGCAACGAAGAAAAAACACTCATGCTGGTGCTGCAGCTCCACCCAATTCTTTAGCACACCATGGTAGTGGCCAAGATGTAGACGACCGGTAGGGCGCATGCCGGAGAGCACGCGGGATGAGCTTGGCGACTGATTCAAAATTAACTCCTCGCAGGACTGAGAATCACAGGAATAAGTTTGGCCACTATATCACTGGCGGGCAGTATCATGATGGTAAATGCAACGACTGGCTCGAGAATGAAATGCAGGAGTCCGGTCATGAGTAAGGCAAGCACGATAATCAGACCATAGTTTTCTAGCTTTGCATAGGCGTTCGCCTGTTTTGGCGGCAATAGTGAATAGACCACCCTGCCACCATCCAGGGGCGGTACCGGCATCATGTTGAGCGCCATTAAAATTGCATTGATCAGCACACCGGTCACTCCCATCAACACTAGGGGCACCCCCAACCAGCTAAAGCTCTCCAGCATCAACGCACCGGCATAGACCAGAATCGACCAGATCAGGGCCATGATTAGGTTTGCGCCTGGACCAGCCAGGGCCACCAACCCCATATCCCGCTTAGGCTTGCGAAGATTATTCCAGTTGACCGGTACCGGTTTGGCCCAACCGAACATAAAACCAGTTAGCAGATAGAGCCCCAGCGGCACCAGGATGGTACCCACCGGATCGATGTGCTTTAACGGATTTAGGGTCACCCGCCCCAGCATCTCCGCAGTCTTGTCTCCCAGGCGTTTGGCCATCCAGCCATGGGCCGCCTCATGCACCGTAATGGCGAAAATCAAGGGCAAGATGAAGATCGCCAGCTTTTGAATCAGACTAAGCCCGTGCATTGATAATATATCCTGAAAGTATAGATTTTACTGTTTTTACAATAAGTTGAGGCGGCTAGTGCTATTAGGCACAAGGTAAACATTTTATTATACATCGAACATGGATGTATCGCCTTTACCCGCCCTTACCACGGTGGGCAGCTCCTCTGTCATCACCACCACAGTGGTGGGCTCGAAGCCACAATAACCGCCATCGATGATCAGATCGACTTGGTGGTCCAATAGGTCCCGCATCTCATAGGGATCGGTCAGGGGTATATCCTCACCCGGCATGATCAGGGTGGTACTCATGATCGGCTCCGCCAGCGCCTCCAGCAAAGCACTGACAATGGCATTATCCGGCACCCGGATACCGATGGTCTTACGCTTCGGGTGCATCAGTCGCCTGGGTACCTGTTTGGTAGCTTTATGGATGAAGGTGTAGGGCCCCGGGGTCAGCGCCTTTAACAGACGATAATCTCGGTTGTCGATCTTGGCATAGTTGGATATCTCTGTCAGATCTCGGCACACCAGGGTGAAGTTATGGGCCTCATCCACCTTACGGATACGTCGAATACGTTCCATCGCCCCTTTATCGCCGATATGGCATCCCAGGGCGTAACTGGAATCGGTAGGGTAGATTACAAGGCCACCCTCATGAATAATCTCCACCGCCTGATTAATCAGTCGTGATTGGGGATTGTCCGGATGTATCTGGAGAAACTGGGCCATGGGATTTGCCTAGTGACTACACGGCTTTACGGGGATTAAAAATTGCACTATCCACTACCCAATCCGACCACACCGGGCGACAATTATCGGGTAGTAATGGCAGCCTACCAAGCTCGATCCAAGGGTTTTCCGGTGAATGGAAATCGGAACCTGCCGAGGCCATCAATCCAAAATCACTGGCGTGTTTGGCCATTGTATAGTAATCATCACGACTATGACTGCCGGAAACCACCTCGATCGCCTCCCCTCCAAGTTCGACAAATTCACTCAATAGGCGCCTTAGTTTCGAGCGACTCATATTATAGCGTGCTGGATGCGCCACCACGGCCATACCCCCGGCACCCTGTATCCATTCCAAGGCTTGAGCCAATTCTGCCCATTGACCGGCAATGTATCCGGGTTTTCCTTTTACCAGGTAGTGTTTAAAAACCTTGCGCTCATCGCTTACCACTCCCTGTTGCACCAGATAGCGGGCGAAATGGGTTCGGCTTACCAGGGCGCCGTTTGAGTAAGCAAGTGCCCCTTCATAAGCCCCGCTGATACCGGCTTTCTCCAGTCTCACAGCAATCTCTTTCGCGCGCCAATCGCGAAATTCCCGCATCTTGCTCAATCCCTGTTGCAGGGCTTGATTATCAGTATCAATCTTCAAGCCGACGATATGTACAGTCTGCTTATTCCAGGTAACCGAGATCTCCACACCGGGGATCAATACCAGCCCGTAGCTTGAGGCGGTAGATTGGGCCTCCTCGATACCGGCCGTAGTGTCGTGATCGGTGAGCGCCAAAACACGCACCCCTGCCTTGGCAGCACGGGTGACCAGCTCCTCTGGCGAGAGGGTTCCATCTGAGATTGTGGAGTGACTGTGCAGGTCGTATTCGCAAAACATGGGGGCGGATTGTACCCATAGTGAGATCAAACCGATAGGTTTGTGTAAAGGCTGTTACAAT
>JASFJX010000540.1:0-3622 GCA_050119385.1 Candidatus Thiodiazotropha sp.
ATTGCGTATTCAGGAACTGGAGAAAGTCAAATCGGGCAAAGTTAATCCGAAGAGGTAAAAAAACCATATTTCATAGAATCATGGTGTATTACATAACTTTGACCATATACCCACAATAAAGGAATGACACCGAAGGTGGCAGAACAACAGCATTGGAATGCTTATAAATCCGTGGACAAGTCGAGCTCCCCCTATCCGGAACCATCGGTGATGAAACGCCTGCGTGATGATCTTTTGATTTCCGATAGGGCCAGCGGTGCCATCTTAGTCAAGGATCCTGTCGCCAATAAAGCTTTCGAGTTTTCAGAACCTGAGTCCTATCTCCTAAAGGCGCTGACAGGGCCTTACCACGAGACCGTCCTTCTTGCCCGTTACAATGCCAAATACGAAACCACCTTATCTCAAACGGATTTACACACCTTTCTAGCCAGGTTGGATTCCTGGGGACTGCTTGAGCGTGGGGCTATTGCAGGAGAGTCGAATGCGCATATAGAGGCGTATTCGCAGGAGGTTACGCCATCTCCTGATCACGAAGGAGAGCAACCGGAAGACACTGCCACCATGGAACAGCCAGACTCACCACCCTACTCGGATGATCACGACAAGCCGCAATTCGATAACCACTGGTCGCTATTCCAGCCCACACGCTTCTTTGACTCAATGCTTAGTTGGTTTGGTTTTCTGCGCCACTTTGCCCCTTTGATCCCATTACTGATAGGGTTTACCACACTGGGAGTGATATTTAATCTTCATCTGGTTGAGCTAGACCTAAAGACTGTAAGATTCAATCTCAACCTTTTGCAACACCTCATTTTCACACTATTTACCGTCAACCTAGGATCGCAGCTTTACCAGGGAATGGTGGCACGCCATTTTAATCTGCACACACCCAGTTTCGGACTCGCCTTGATTTACGGCTTTTTGCCGCGTTTCAATGTTATCATCAGGATGCCACCCTCATCACCGAAGCGGGTAAAACTTGAAGTAGCAAAAGCCGCATTGGTCTCGCGCTTGCTGCTCTTCTCCACGGGGGTTGTCATCTGGTTAGCAATGCGTGGTCAGGGTGGGATGCTGCCGCTTTTTGGCCTCAGTCTAGCGCTGTTTTCTTTCATCTCTTTTCTGTTCATAGCAAACCCACTGATGGGTGGAGCCGGTTATCGATGGCTAAGCGAGTGGTTCGACTGCCCAGAGCTTCGCGACAAGGCCTTTCGCGCATTACGTTATCGGATATTTAAACCACCGGCCGTGATCAGGAAGTACGTCGAGGACACGCCAGCACTGCGTGCGTATGCGCTGGCATCGGTGCTATTTATCTTGCTGTTGCTCGGGTTCATCTCCTTGGCATTGGCCAACTGGCTTGAGCTCAACTATGGTGGGCTTGGTGTCATGGTATTCCTGCTAATCCTGGCATTCATGACGCTCAAACTCCTGCGTGGACTTTCACGCCACGAAAAGCATACCGGCGCTGGCCAGGAATATGCAGCGGATGGTTCACACCGAGTGGTCGATGACGGCATATCGAAGACTAAGCCACAAAGCCGCATTAATTCCAAGAAGTGGTCACTATTGCGCCCTCTCAAACGACTGCTTGTGCTCAGCATCTTACTCGCTGTCATGTTCTTGCCATACAGTTATGAGGCGGGCGGCCCAGCAAAAGTACTGCCAATCCACAAAAATGGCATCTATATGCAGTATCCAGGAGTAATTGAACGAGTATTTTATAACGGTGGAGAATGGCTTGAAAAGGATACCGTAATAGCACGCACAGCCAATTTTAAGCAGCAACGTGACGTCGATGCGGTCTTGGCTCAGATCAAGAAAAAGCAGGAAGAGTTACAAATTTTGATGACAACTCCTTCCCCAGAGCAAATTGCATTGGCGCAACGAGAATTGAATACGGCAAAGATGCGTTTGGCATACAGCCGTAAGAGTCTGGGGCGGATCGAGATATTACACAGGCAGGGAGATGTATCTCAAGAAACTTACGACGAAGCCTTGAAGGAAGAGGATACCGCCCACCACGAGGTCCTGGAAAAAAAAGAAAACCTCAGGGTCGTCAAGACCCGGGTGAATCCCCATGAGATCAAATCCATCAAGGCCGAGATCGAACTATTACAACACGATTTGGTTTACTATCGGGAACTACTAGCACGTACCGAACTTAAAATGCCTTTTGACGGACGTATTATCACGATGCGTCTGAAGGATCTAGAGAACACCTATCTCGAAGATAATGACCTCTTCGCAGAGGTCGAAGATTCGCGTTACGTCAGTATTGAAATCGATATCCCAGAGTCCGACATCGGTGTCGTAGCCATTGGTGGCACGATACGCTTAAAACCGCTGCTGGCTCCAGACAAGATAGTGGAAGGGGAGATCTCACAAATCTACCCAACCTCTTTTGAGACTGATTATGGCAACATTATCAAGGTGTTGACAGTAATCGACAATGAGGATCAGACTCTGCGTTCTGGCATGACAGGTTACGCTAAAATCAATGGGAAAGAGATGTTCCTGGGTGAAGCTTTCGGTCGCGCTTTCTTGAGGTTCATTCAGATCGAGGTCTGGTCATGGCTACCTTGATCGAGTATAAGTTATCATCTCACTGTGCAGCGAATAGCATCGTCATTTAGCAATTAGCTTATGTCATTGAGTTGTAGTGACATTTTTAAGCTTTTTTGTTAAAACCCCCTGTTTATGTCAGCATGACTGATGAAAATCACAAGGAATCAAGTCAGTGTCGATGCTATAGGTGCGAAATTCTAATTGGATCATTCAGGACTGTTACTGTCGACCTGGATATCAGTAGCGATTCATCAATCGATGAAACATGATTATATGAGACAGAGTTGACCTCATCGCAGCAGATCACTAGGCTCAAAGGATAGCGTCATTTTCTCCTGAAAGAGAATTCAACCACCCAATCAATATGGCAACGGCTTATGGAACCAAACATCGACTAGAAAAAGTGCACGCTGCCGGGCTACGAATCAAAAAGCACCTATCCGGTCGATACCTGGCAGCTAAATCGAATCAGTTTAAGAGAGAGACAAATTCCCACCAAAAATCGATCTGGTGGGGCTATTTTCCAGTCGTGCTGGTTACCCTATTAGGTCTTGCTGTAACCATGGCAATGTTCGTGCAATCAATGCGTTGGGAGAAGAACCAGATTGAGGTCGCGTTTAGAGAGGCCTCCCAGGACAGAATCCTGGTAATCCAACGTGAAATCGAACACTCACTGAGAATAGTTCTCGATATTGCTAGCTTTTTCGAAGCTTCCGAAATCGTCAGTCGGCGTGAATTTCGAAAATTCGTCGGTCCGGCATTGAAAAACCATGCGGGAATAAAAGCCCTGGAATGGATCCCGGTCGTTACTCACGAGATGCGTCAGATATTCACCGAAGAAGCACGACAGAGTTTCCCTCCCTTTCAGATCCTGAAAAGGGATGACTCAGGCATGTTGACTAAAAGCCCACGCCAACCGGTCTACTACCCAGTGCTCTATGTACAACCCTACCAATTCAACAAGCAGCTCCTCGGCTTGGACATGGGAAGTGATCCAACCGCCTACAATCTATTGAGTGATGCAGAAGTCACTCGTAAAATTCAGGTATCTCCCGGC
>JASFJX010000541.1:0-3621 GCA_050119385.1 Candidatus Thiodiazotropha sp.
AGATGTCACTGCGGTGATAGAAAATACGGCAGGTCAGGGAAGCACCCTGGGATATCGTTTCGAGCACCTGGCGGCGATCATCGACGGGGTGGAGGATAAGAGCCGGGTGGGTGTCTGTCTCGACACCTGCCATACCTTTGTGGCTGGCTACGATCTCAGAACCGAGGCGGCCTGTGACCGGACATTTACCGAGTTCGATCAAGTCGTCGGTTTCCAATATCTGCGTGGCATGCATCTCAATGACAGCAAACCCGATCTGGGCGCCAGGATCGATCGTCACCACAGTCTGGGCCAGGGCAAGCTTGGCTGGGAGGTATTTCGTTACATCATGCAAGATTCGCGCTTTGACGATATTCCGCTGGTCTTGGAGACCATCGACGATACGCTTTGGAAAGAGGAGATTGCCGACCTCTATGCCATCTGATTTTCGATCCTGTCTGTCTCTTGCCAGCAATAGGGAATTCACATACTCTCACTGCATGGCAACGCATCAGCATGACCGAAAATTATGGCTGTCAGTGCTTTTTCTTCTCTCACTCTACATCGCACCGCTGCAGGCCGAGCCCGAAGTGGTGCGCATCGGTGTATTGAGTCATCGTGGCGATAAGGCTACCTTGAGAATGTGGGGGCCCACCGCCCATTTTCTTACCTACCACATACCCGCCCACAAGTTCGTTATCCAGCCTTTGAAATTCGATGAGGTCAATCCTGCGGTGGAGAAAGGGGAGATCGATTTCGTGCTGGTCAATCCCGGTATCTATGTCAATCTCGAAGTCAAATATCGTGTCTCCCGTATCGCCACCCTCTACAACCGGCGTAACAATGTGCCCTATAAGATCTTCGGTGGCGTTATCTTTACCCGCAAGGATCACCCGGAGATCCATACTATTGAGGATCTGCGTGGCCACACCATGATGGCGGTCGATACCACCTCCTTGGGTGGTTTTCAGATGGCGATGCGGGAGATGGTGGAGCAGGGTGTGGATCCCTACAGTGATTTGGCGGCACTGCATTTTGGCGGTATTCATGACCGGGTGGTGTTGGCGGTGCTCAAGGGGGAGGTGGATTTCGGTACTGTGCGTACCGATATCCTGGAACGCATGGCCACCGCAGGCACTATCGATCTGGATGACTTCCGCATTATCAATCCACAAAATGTGGCTGAGTTTCCTTTCGCCCTGAGTACCCGTCTCTACCCCGAGTGGCCGTTCAGTAAAGTGGCCCATACCGCTGATAATCTGGCACAGAAAGTGGCGGTGGCGCTGTTGAATATGCATCATGACCATGCGGCGGCCCTCGCGGGTAACTATGCCGGTTGGACCATCCCACTGGACTACCAGCCGGTACACGATCTTTTCCTATCCCTCAAGTTGCCGCCCTACCAGTATCTGGGCAAGTTCACTCTCTCGGATGCGATCAAGCGCTACTGGTACTGGTTTCTGGGAGGGGTGATAATGCTGCTGTTCATGGTCGTCATGACCCTCTGGGTGATGCGCCTGAATCAGGTGATCAAAAAGGCAAAGGAACGTCTGGAACTGCAGCATGAACTGATTCTCGATTCAGTGGCGGATGGTATCTACGGGGTCGACCTGCATGGCCGCTCCACCTTTTTCAATCAGGCGGCAGAGCGTATCACCGGCTGGAAGGCAGTTGATGTTATCGGCCATAATCAGCATGAGATACTTCACCACAGCCATGCGGATGGATCGCCCCACAATGCGCAGGAGTGTCCGGTCTACCTGACCTTTCGCGAAAGCCAGGCCCGTTATGTCTCCGACGACATCTTCTGGCGCAAAGACGGCAGTAGTTTTCCAGTCGAGTACAGCAGTACCCCGATCAGGGACGGCAGTGGCAAGACGGTGGGGAGCGTGGTGGTGTTTCGCGATATCACGCGACGCAAACAGGCCGAGGAAGAGGCGCGTCAGCATCAGATAGAACTGGCCAGGGCGGGGCGCCTGAGCACCTTGGGTGAAATGGCATCGGGCATTGCTCATGAACTCAATCAGCCCCTGACCGCGATCTCGACCAATGCCCAGGCGAGTATCCGCATCCTTGAATCCGATAGTTCAAATGTCGATGTCTGTATCGACGTGATGGAGCGTATCGCCTCTCAGGCGGATCGCGCCGGCGAGATCATCCGTCAACTACGCCGGCTGGTGCGTAAGGAGCCCTTGGAGCGCAGTGAAGGCAATGTCAACGATCTGGTGAATGCAGTGGTAGTCTTGATCTGGCCCGAGATCAGACGGGAATCGGTCAAACTGGAACTCGACCTGGAAGAGCCCTTGCCCTCGATTCCGTTGCAATCGATACAGATTGAGCAGGTGATCCTGAACCTGGCGCGAAACGCTATCGAGTCCTTGTCGGAAAAGCAAAGCGGTGAGCGGAAGCTCTATATCGGTACCCGGAATCAAAGTAATGAATCGATAGCCGTTATCGTTCGCGATAACGGGCCCGGCGTCATACCGGAGCTGGCCGATACCCTGTTTGACCCCTTCGTGACAGGGAAAGCGCAGGGGATGGGTTTGGGGCTTTCCATCAGCCATGGGATCATTGAGGCCCACGGTGGTAAACTCTCGCTCAATCCGGCCTATCAGGAGGGTGCCGAGTTTAACTTCTACCTGCCATTTGCGGAGGCGAGCTAGTGGAACCGTCAAAACCGACAGTATTCGTGGTTGATGATGATGAAGAGGTGCGTAGCGCCCTCAAATTACTCTTCGAGTCGGTTGGTCTGCCCGTGATATGCTACCCATCGGCATTAGCCTATCTGGAACAGTTCAATGAGTCGCTGCCGGGCTGTCTGGTGGTGGATATCCGTATGCCGGGGATGAGCGGGCTCGATATGCAGGAAAAACTGGCCGAGCGCCCCATCCATCCGCCGGTGATCATCATTACCGGGCATGGGGATGTGCCGATGGCGGTGCGCGCAGTACAGGCGGGTGCGGTGAACTTTATCGAAAAGCCCTTCCGCGATCAGATCCTGCTCGACAGCGTGCATCGCGCTATCGAGATGGATGCGGAGCGGCGTGGTGAAGCCTCCCGCCTGACTGAGATTCGTGAACACCTGGATCAGCTGACACCGCGGGAGAGAGAGGTACTCGATCTGGTCATCAGTGGTATGCGTAATAAAAACATCTCACAGCAGATGGGCATCACTCTCTCCACCGTCGAGGCCCATCGCTCCAGGGTGATGGAGAAGATGCAGGCCGATTCCCTGTCTCATTTGATGCGTATGATGCTTACCCTGGAAAAGGATTAGGGAAAACCACAACCGGCACTCGCGTATATTGGAATTTTAATGCCCCTACAAAGGGTTAGATAATAATACTTCAGCGACTAAGTATGTCGGTTTAATACAATATCCCCGTACCAAGCCCGGAGCAGCTGGTATTTTTTTACTTTCGGAGTCCTAGTGTGGTGTAACGAATAAATGGCACATATCAGAGGCCCACAAATGTCCCAAGACAAGGCGCAGTCCGCCGTTAATGGCCCCTCCCTTAACAAGGACTGCAACGCCGTATTGGGGCATTTGTGGGCCTCCCTTCGGGCGCGACGAGAAGCCGTCATCTGCGGCGTTGCGTCGCTTGTAAAGGGCATGCCATTCCCTGCGCGACGCGCCTTGCA
>JASFJX010000542.1:0-3613 GCA_050119385.1 Candidatus Thiodiazotropha sp.
CGCTGAGTGGGGAGTGAAAAGCCCGCCAGTGCGGCATAGATAAAGGCCCCAGCCAAGGCCGCCACCGATCCGGCTTTTAGGGCTGGTATTCTTAGGGTGAGACGTTCACTGCGACGCCATAGCCACTGGCTGATAAAAAGTAACCAACCGGCAACTATACCTATGTGGAGCCCTGATATCGCGACCAGATGGTTGGTGCCGGTAACACTGAATACCCCCCACTCTTCCGCCCCGAAACCTCGCTTATCGCCTATCGCCAGGGCCTTTATTAGAGACTCGGCGCTAGGTTGCTGAATAAAGCGGTTCAACTGCCAGGCTATATCCTGACGCAGCCTATCCATCCAGACATGTGGATACCGAGTTTCCAAGCGCTGGTTGCCCTGCCATTTTCTGACATACCCCTTAGCCTGCACTCCCTGACTGAATATCCAGCGCTCGTAATCTGACCCGGCTGGATTTTGTGTCCCCCTCGGCCGTTTCAGCCTGACCTTCAAGCGCCAGGTGTCACCTACTCGCAGGTTTTCACCCAAGCCATACCAACTCAGTTGCAATCGTGACAGGGTTAGCGGACGGCCTTGACTATCATGCAGTTGATTCACATCCACTTGAAACCGGGTCAGGTGACCTTGACGCTTTGGTAAGGAGGCGATAACCGCCTCCAGCAGTAGGTCTTGACCTTCAAATTCCACAGGCAGTTTATGCTGCAGTAGATCAGCGGCGAACAGAAGCGCCCAGCACCCCCCCGCCAGAAACGCAATTAGCAGTCTCAATCGATGGTTGCGCCAAAAAAAGGCAAGTGGCACAAGTGCTGCAATCCACCATCTATCCGGAAGAATGGGTAGCTGATGAAACAGCGTTACACCAAGCACAAAACTGATAAGTATTAAATTCACGACAATCCTTGTCGATAAGCTCAACTAAGTAGTCAGTAATTCTATCAATCTGTGTGGTAATATGCTTAAACATGCTTCAATATTGATGTCAAGCCAGGGAGGCCGCCCAATAACCATCATCAGCGGCTTGTGCGGGAAATTTCGTTGACTCATGCCAAAGAGATTCATAAAAAGTCTGTTACCCCACCACGAAAAGGTACGTAACCATAAGCATTTGAGGATTTTTGGCTCACTCATGCACGATGCCAATCTGTGGCATCTCAACAGGCATTCTGTCTCGGGGGCTTTTGCGGTAGGCCTGTTTATGGCCTACATTCCACTTCCTTTTCAAATGGTATTCGCCGCGGCGGCAGCCATCTTTTTTCGTGTCAATCTCCCGCTGTCGGTGGTTCTGGTGTGGATCACTAATCCAATCACCATAGCCCCGATGTTCTACTTCGCTTACAGGATCGGAACCTTGGTCACCGGTGAACAAGCCACATTAGAACCCTTCCAATTCAGCGTTGAATGGGTGCGGAGTCTAGGCTTTGACATCTTGCTCCCGATGTTCATCGGCTCCCTGATCTGCGCCACCATCTCGTCCATTCTGGGATACAGTGTGATTTTATGGATCTGGCGCTGGCATGCGATTGATAAATGGAAGGCCCGGCGTTTAAGAAAAAAAAACCAGCGTACCCCCACCACACCTTCAACCTAATCACGAAATTCCTATCACTCTTACAGCCGAACTGCCCGAAAGGAGTTACTCCATCTGCTCAGGTAGTAACAGTTTGCCATCAACCAGTTGCCAGGTGTGATCCATGCTTGCTGCCAGATCCGGATCATGGGTGACCACCACAAAGCTCGTGTTGCTCTCCCTGTTCAATTGCAACATCAACTCATAGACCTGTTCAGCGTTTCTTCTGTCGAGGTTTCCTGTCGGCTCGTCCGCAAAAACACAATCCGGCTGATGAACCATGGCCCGCGCCAACGCGGCCCTTTGCCGTTCCCCCCCTGAGAGTTCATTCGGCTTGTGCTCAAGCCGCGCTTCCAAACCAACCTGCCGTAACATGGCCTTAGCCGCATCCTTTGCCTTAGTGACCGATCCGCCCCCGATCAATAGCGGCATCGCAACATTTTCCAGCGCGGTGAATTCAGGCAATAGATGGTGAAACTGGTAGACGAAGCCCATATGCCGGTTTCTCAGCAACCCCTTATCCCGTTCATTCAGGCTGAGCAGATCCCTGCCATGCAACATCACCTGCCCCGAATCGGGCTGGTCCAATCCCCCCAGACAGTGGAGCAACGTACTCTTACCCGAGCCTGATGCGCCGACTATCGCAAGTCGTTCACCACGCTTCAGGGATAGGTCGACCCCCTGCAGCACTTCGACATGAAGGTTGCCTTGGGTGAAGGTTCTCACCAGATTGTTCGCCTGCAGCACAATATCCGAATCATTCATAGCGCAATGCCTCGGCAGGTTGGGTGCGTGATGCCTTCCAGGCGGGATAGAGTGTTGCCACCAGGGTGATGATGAACGCAGTAGTACCGATGAAGAGTACATCTGAGAGATGCGGGTCCGATGGCAGCTTGGTGATGTAGTAGATAGTGGGATCGAGAACATCGATTTCGAATGCCGACTCGATCCAGCTCACGAAATCCTCAACATTGATCGCCAATAATACGCCACCGAGCATACCCAGTAGATTACCGACAATACCGATAGTGGCACCCTGCACCATGAAGATCCCCATAATGGATCGGGGAGATGCCCCCAGGGTGCGGAGAATGGCGATATCCGATTGCTTGTCGGTAACCACCATGACCATGGTGGAGACGATATTGAAGGCCGCGACAGCCACAATCAGAGATAAAATGATGCCCATCATGCGCTTTTCCGTCTGTAAAGCGGAAAAAAAGTTGCGATGCTGCATGGTCCAGTCACTGATGCGATAGTAACCATCCATTTTCAGCGCCAGTTCTCTCGATACCTGTGGCGCTAGATAGAGATCATCCAATTTCAATCGGATGCCGGTCGCCCCCGACTCGAGACGCATTAATTTGGCAGCATCCTGCATATGCATGATGGCAATACCTCTGTCGTACTCACCCATTCCTACCTGAAAGATGGCTACCACGGTAAATCGTTTCAGACGCGGCATGATGCCGGCAGGGGTGACATTGATCTGGGGTGTTACCAGGGTAACACGATCTCCAACCCCGACACCCAGCACCAGCGCCAGTTCATGACCAAGAATCAGACCAAATTCACCTGCCTGGAGGGCATCGATTGAGCCATCAGTGATAGCTGAAATCACCTCAGAGACCTTACCTTCCTGATCCGGTAATATGCCTCGCAATAATACCCCGCTGACCTGTTGTCCGCTGATCAGCATGCCCTGCCCCTCCACGTATGGAGCCTCTCCGATCACGTGGGGAAATGTTGCGGCCTCGGCCTGAACCTCAGGCCAATTCTTCAACTCACCGTTGACGCCGGAAATCGTGGCATGGGATGTCATACCGAGAATTCGTTCACGGACTTCTTTATGAAACCCGTTCATAACTGATAGGACAACGATTAAGGCTACCACCCCCAGCATGATGCCTAACATCGAAATCAGCGATATGAAGGAGATAAAGTGATTACGCCGCTTGGCGCGTGTATAGCGCAGGCCGATATACAATTCGATCGGTTTGAACATATCTGGCGATTAGATCCTGTTTTGTTGGCGCCCAGAGCC
>JASFJX010000543.1:0-3611 GCA_050119385.1 Candidatus Thiodiazotropha sp.
TAGATCAGTCTCGGGCCGCTCAGCAGCATCACCAGCAGGATTGTATGGATCACAGGAACAGACCGGGGTACACCGCCGGCTCGGGTGAAGATGAACAGCAGCGTCACGCTCACCAAGGTGCCAACCATAACCGCCTTCAGAATACGCACAATATCGGGTAGGGAGGCGAAACGCCAAATACCCCGATAAAGTCCAAACAGCAAAAAGGCAGTGAGTTGAATCGGCAGCACGAAGGCCAGGCCAATCAGGGCATCCTCGTAATAGTAGGCGGGCACCACCTCCAGGTTGTAACGCAACCAGTACGCCAGGAACCAGGCGATGGGTACCATCAGCACATCGTGAGCAAGGGCTACGGCCTGGGATCGAAGATGACGAGGTAATATGTGTATGTTCATTCAGGCACTCCCATGCCCTGCATAACCGATCACGAAAAATAGATTTGCAGCTATTCTACCTCATTGTGCATGAGTGACAGAGCAATGTTTCTAGAATTTCAATAACTTGTTAATCTGGATTGCTCGCGGATCGATGATTACTGGTATGATTTTCACATTTTACAAATAAACCTGGTTGAAAGTCCCACAGCGATGAGAATTTAGAGAGTGAAAATGTATCCGTTTCAGACCCGATATAGTGGTTGTCGCCACCAACCTTTGCGCCAATCCTGAGGTGATCATCAGAGTATCCCAGGATGATCCGGTTTAATCATATTTCTCTCAGACGCGGTAGCAAGCTGCTCTTGCGCCAGGTGGACTTTACCCTCTATTCAGGGTGGAAGGTGGGTATTACCGGTGCAAACGGCTGCGGTAAATCGAGCCTGTTCGATCTGATTTTGGGTGAATTGCAGGCGGACGATGGAAGTCTCTCCCTGCCCCAGGACATTGAAATTTCCCATGTCGCCCAGGAAACCCCGGCGTTGACGCGAACAGCCCTCGATTATGTCATCGATGGCGATCGAAGACTGCGCCAGATCGAGGAGCAACTCTCGGCGGCCGAAGCGGCCGACGACGGCAGCGCCCTGGCAGGCTTACACGAGTTATTCCAAAATCTGGATGGATACAGCGCCAAGGCCCGCGCCGGTGAACTGCTGCATGGATTGGGATTTTCTCCCGAGGATGAGTTGCGGCCGGTCAACCGCTTTTCAGGTGGTTGGCGGGTACGCCTCAATCTGGCGCAGGCCCTGATGTGCCGTTCCGATATGTTGTTGCTCGATGAACCGACCAACCATCTGGACCTGGATGCTGTAATCTGGCTTGAGTCCTGGTTACGCAACTATACCGGTACCTTGTTGCTGATCTCCCATGATCGGGATTTTCTTGATCAGGTCAGTGACCATATCGTCCATATCGAACGACAGCAGGCAACCCTCTACAACAGCAACTACAGTGGTTTCGAGCATACTCGCGCCGCGCGCCTGGCCAACCAGCAGGCGGCCTATGAAAAGCAGCAACGGGAGATTGCCCATATCCGCGGTTATGTCGATAGATTTCGCGCCAAGGCAACCAAGGCACGCCAGGCGCAAAGTCGCCTCAAGGCGTTGCAGCGCATGGAAGTGATCGCACCTGCCCATATAGACTCACCCTTTCATTTCAGCTTCGCTGAACCGGAGAGGAATCCGCACCCCCTGCTGCAATTGAGCGATCTGGCCGTGGGCTACGGCGGTGAGTCGATTCTCAGGGAGGTCCGGTTCACTCTGGCGCCGGGAGACCGTATAGGTCTGCTGGGACCGAACGGTGCGGGAAAATCGACCCTGATCAAGTTACTGGCGGGTGATCTCGAGCCGATCTCAGGTCATCGGATAGCCGCGCAAGAGCTGCGTATCGGATATTTTGCCCAACATCAGCTTGAGCAACTGGATCCTGAAGCCACGCCGTTGCTCCATTTGCAACGGCTGGACCCTGAGGCCAGTGAACAATCCCTACGCAATTATCTGGGTGGCTTTGGCTTTCAAAACGAGCAATCGTTACAGCCGGTGGCCCCCTTTTCCGGCGGAGAGAAGGCTCGCCTGGTACTTGCGCTGCTGGTCTACCAGCGTCCCAACCTGTTGCTTCTGGATGAGCCCACCAACCACCTGGACCTGGAAATGCGCTTTGCGGTGGGTCAGGCGCTGCAGGATTTTCAGGGGGCCATGGTAATCGTCTCCCACGACCGCCATCTTCTACGTATAACCACAGACGAGTTTTGGCTGGTATATCGCGGGCAGATGGAACCCTTCTCCGGTTCCCTGGATGATTATCCGCAATGGTTGGCAGCGGAGCGCCGCGGCGGGAGTGGGGTGAGTAATGACCGGGGCGATGCCCGGCTGGGTGATCATACCGCGGCGGCGAAAAGGGATAGAAAGCGCCAGCAGGCTGAGCAACGAAAACGTTTCCAGCCTTTACGGCAGCAGCAATTGAAATTTGAGCGGGAGATAGAAAAACTGCACCAGAGACAACAACAACTGGATCAGCGGCTGGCAGATCCCCTGCTCTATGAATTGTCACAAAAAAATGAATTAAAATGTATACTTAAAGAAAAGAGCGATTTAGACAGGAAGTTGAGTGACTGTGAACAGCGCTGGTTGGCGGTTAGTGAGAAGTTGGAGGCTGCACAAAACGGTGAAACAGTCTAAAGTGTCACCACTGGGAATTGGAATTTAATTCCTTGAAAGGTCAGCCCCAGCAATAAGGAGTGGTTGGCAGTGGTCTGCTATCAAATGATTAGTGCATTGGATTGTTTGATTGCAAGGATTAGGTCATGCACGCATTTCGAGATTTGAAGATGAATATTTATGTAGGAAATCTGCCCTGGAGTGTTAAGGATGATGAGTTACGAAACCTCTTCACGGAGTTTGGAGACGTCTCCAATGCTAATGTTATCATGGACAAGTTTTCAGGTCGCTCGAGAGGATTCGGGTTTGTCGAGATGCCGGACTCTTCGGCAGCTGAAGATGCAATCAAGGCGCTGAATGAAAAAGAGATCGGTGGGCGCAACTTACGTGTCAACGAAGCTAAACCGCGGGAAGAACGTCCACCGCGCAGAGCCAGGCACTAACTAGAGGATAGCGGGGGTTGCATCCAGTGCAACCCCCGCTTTTTTGAGTAAAATAATGATTGCCTGTAACAACAGGACAGAGACCTATTCGCAATATGAAAGGCTTCTTTGCACTACTATTACTAATTGCCATCGGATTTCTGGTCTGGCCCTATACCGCGGTCTATCGCTTGGATCAGGCGCTCCAGGCAAACGATCAGCAGAAACTCAGTGAGATGATCGACCTTGCCTCGGTAAGAGAACAGATCAAGCGCAAACTCAATAAAAACGTACAAAGCACCATTGGCGATGTCTCCAATAGTTTCATCGACTGGCTACAAAATGGCATTCAGCGCATGGGTGCGGATGCGGTGGAGCAGATGGTCGACAATCGCTGGGTTGTGGCGCAGCTGCGATCGCACAACCGCGAACCCGAGCAGGGAGGTTTCATGGACAGTATGACCTATGCATTTTTCGATGGCCCTGACAGGCTGTTGCTTCGCATCGGTGACCTGGATGACAATCCGGTTCATGCTCATCTCAGCCTGCAGGGCCTGGAGTGGCGGATTACCGCCGTCTATAACTGATACCTGAACCCA
>JASFJX010000544.1:0-3601 GCA_050119385.1 Candidatus Thiodiazotropha sp.
CCCATGAAACCGGCGACGAACTGGTTGGCCGGATTGTCATAGACCTCCTGCGGGCTGCCGAGCTGTTGTATCTCCCCCTCTTTCATAACCGCGATCTGGTCGCCCAGGGTCATGGCTTCGATCTGGTCGTGGGTGACATAGACGATGGAGGTGCCGGTGCGCTGGTGCAGCTCCTTGATTTCCGTACGCATCTCCACCCTCAGCTTGGCGTCCAGGTTGGAGAGGGGTTCGTCGAACAGAAACACCGCGGGATCCCGCGCCAATGCCCGGCCCATGGCCACGCGTTGGCGTTGACCGCCGGAGAGTTGCGAGGGCTTGCGATCGAGCAGGGGTTCGATTTGCAGCATCTTGGCCACCCGCTCCACTGTGGCCTCCTGTTCCGCTTTGGGCACCTTGCGGATCTCCAGTCCGAAGGAGATGTTCTTGCGGATGCTCATGTTCGGATAGAGGGCGTAGGATTGGAACACCATGGCGATGTCCCGGTCCTTGGGACTGAGATGGGTTACGTCCCGTTCGCCGATATAGATACTGCCGGAGGTAATCTTCTCCAGCCCGGCGATCATGTTGAGCAGGGTGGACTTGCCACACCCGGAGGGCCCTACCAGGATGAGGAATTGGCCGGGATCGATCTCAATGTCGATGCCTTTGAGTACATGGACGGGTCCGAAGCTTTTATGGACCCCCTCGATCTTCAATGACTGCATGAATTTCTCCCTCGAGTCAGCCTTTGACGGCCCCCGCGGTCAGCCCGCGGACGAAGTATTTGCCGGCAACGATGTAAACAAACAGCGTGGGCAGGGCGGCGATGATGGCGGCGGCCATGTCCACGTTATACTCTTTCACGCCCGTGCTGGTGTTGACCAGGTTATTGAGCGCCACGGTGATGGGTTGCTGGTCGCCGGCGGAATAGACCACGCCGAACAGGAAGTCGTTCCATATCTGAGTGAACTGCCAGATCACCGAGACCACGATGATGGGTCCGGACAAGGGCAGTATGATGCGCAGGAAGATAAGCCAGAAGCCGGCCCCGTCGATCTTGGCCGCCTTCACCAGCTCGTCCGGCAGCGAAACGTAGAAGTTGCGAAAGAACAGCGTGGTAAAGGCCAGTCCGTAGATGATGTGGACCAATATCAACCCGCTTAGGGACCCGGCCAATCCCAGTGCCCCAAGGGTGCGGGCCATCGGCAACAGGATGACCTGAAAGGGGATCATGGTGCCGATCAGCAGCAGACCGAAGAAGAGGTTGGCGCCGCGAAAGCGCCACTGGGTAAGCACATAACCGTTCAGCGCGCCGATCAGGGTGGAGATAGCCACCGCGGGCACCACCAACTGCACCGAGTTCCAGAAGTAGCCCTTGAGGCCTTCGCAGCTGACCCCGGTGCAGGCTGAGCCCCAGGCCTTGACCCAGGCCCCCGTGTCGAGGGAAGCGGGCAGTGAGAGCAGGGTGCCGGTGCGGACCTCGTCCACGGATTTGAAGGAGGTGATCAGCATCACCAGCAGGGGCGTCAAGAAGTAGAGTGCCGCCAGGATAAGCAGACCATAGATCAGCCAACGCCCCGGGGAGCGGCTTTCTCCTTCGATGTAGTTAGCCATAACGCTTCACTCTCAGCTCGGAATAAATATAGGGGACAATGATGGCCGACACCGCAAACAGCATCATCATGGATGAGGCCGAGCCCAAACCGATCTGGCCGCGGGTAAAGGCGTAGGTATACATGAAGGTGGCCGGTACATCGGTGGAGAAGCCGGGCCCGCCGCCGGTGAGGGCCACAATCAGGTCAAAGCTTTTGATGGCGATATGGGTCAGGATGATGAAGGCGCTGAAGAAGACCGGGTGCAGGCTGGGGATGATGATACGTCGGTAGATGGTCGGCAGGCTGGCACCATCCACCTGGGCGGCCTTGATGACGGCATCGTCGATACCCCGCAGTCCTGCCAGGAAGAGTGCCATGACAAATCCCGATGACTGCCACACCCCGGCGATGACTACGGTGTAGATGGCCATGTCGGGATTCACCAGCCAGTCGAATCCGAAGTCGCTCCAGCCCAGCTCCCGGACCATGCGCTGCAGCCCCAGCTCGGGATTGAGTATCCACTTCCAGGCCGTGCCGGTGACGATGAAGGAGAGCGCCATGGGGTAGAGATAGATGGTGCGGATGGCCCCCTCGGCGCGCACCCGCTGATCCAACAGGATGGCCAGGATGAGGCCTAGGGCGAGGCAGAAGAGAATGAACAGACCGCCGAAGATCAGCAGGTTTTGGGCCGCCACCCACCAGCGATCGTTGGCGAAAAGCTTGCTGTATTGCAATAGTCCCGCCCAATCGTAGCGGGGCAGCATGCGTGAATGGCTCAGTGAGAGCCAGGCGTTCCACAATATGAAGCCATAGATGAAGACCAGCGCCGCCAAGAAGGTGGGTGCCACCACAAGCTTGGGCAGCCAGGTTTCGAGCTGGAAACCACCTGGGCGTGCCTTTGTCATATCTTCCCCCCCTGTCTTGCTAGTGATCCATGCGGGAATAATCCAGGTTTCGGCCGTCTCACAAGCCGCTGCATCGGCAAAGGTTAACGTACCTTGTTCTGGTTCATTAGCCGAACGCTGAAAACTGGCTTGCCTGTTGTGTGAGTCACTAGTAGGGCTATCACTGTTATGTTTCGATCGGTATCTGCCCCGGGGTGCCCCGGGGCAGGGCTATCAGGCTACTGGGCGGCCTGGACCGAACTCGCCAGCTTTTTGGCGGCAGCTTCGGCACTCATGCTGTCCGAATTGTAGAACTCCGTGACCGTGTCGTAAATCGCCCCTTGGATGGCCGGGAAGGTGCTCATGCCATGGGCCATGCTGGGTACCAGGGTAGCGGATTTGGCAGTCGCGACGAAGTCATCGTGGGAGCGTTTGGCGCAGTCGTCGAACTTATCCATGGGCAGGTCAAGACGCACCGGGATGGAGCCCTTGTTGAGGTTGAAGATCTCCTGAAACTCGGGGCTGAGAATGGTGCTGGCCAGATTGCGCTGACCCTTGTTGGACTCCTTGCCGGAGAGGTTGAACATCACGAAGCTGTCGACGTTGAAAGTGAAGTCGTCGACGGTGCCGGGAGTCGGGGCGCAGAGATAGTCCTTGCCCGGAACCTTGCCGGCGGCCGTGAACTCGCCCTTGGCCCAGTCGCCCATGAATTGCATGGCGGCCTTGCCGTTGATGACCATGGCGGTGGCCAGGTTCCAATCCCGCCCAGGTGCCCCGGGATCGGTGTACTGCTTGATGCGCTTGAAGGTCTTGAGGGCCTTTATCATAGCGGAGCTGTTCAGGGCGGCGGGGTCGAGTTTGACAAAGGCGCGCTGGTAGAGGTCGGCGCCGCCCACACCCAGGACCACGCTCTCGAAGGTGGTTGAGTCCTGCCAGGGTTGGCCGCCATGGGCTACCGGGATGAAACCGGCGGCCTTGATTTTCTCCGCGGCGGCGAAAAATTCATCCCAGGTGGTAGGCAGTTCTACGCCGGCTTTCTTCAGTACCTCGGGATTGGCCCACATCCAGTTCACCCGGTGTACGTTGACCGGTACCGCCACGTAGCTGCCTTTATATTTCATGACATCCGAAACGACTTTAGGG
>JASFJX010000545.1:0-3600 GCA_050119385.1 Candidatus Thiodiazotropha sp.
CCTTCCTCCCAATCAATGACCTGTACCGGTCCATTGGTAAGGGGCGAGCCGCTGACATCTCGATACATAAGCGTACAATCACTGGTATTACACATAACGAGCGCGGTTTTAACATCAGTCGCAGTTACTCCGTCCAACACGACTTCGATCGGTATACCCCCATTTTGTCTGACTAGTTTGCTAATATCGGTCGCCTTGAAATTTTTAATGATGATTTTGCTAGGCGCGTTGAGCTGAAACACTTTATCCGAGGCAGAATTAGCAGAACCACCAATGATACGAATCGTGCCACCAGGGAAGTAGCTGCGAATCGAGGCCGCATCTTCGCCTACGTCCTCCCAGATGATATTCTCCAGCGTGTTATCGCCCATCATGTGAACGCCTTCGACCCCGGGTGCCGTGAGCGTTACGTTCTTTAGGCTGGCGCCAGGCAACAGGATAAAGAAGGGTTTCTGTTCCTCATCCTGACTACCGTCGCCCAAGCCTTCAGCAGTAAGCGTCTCACCCTTGCCGTCGTAGGCGACATCGGGAGGCACCACAATAGGCCCTGTGATCGTACGAGCCGTACCGGTCCCCTCTAGACCGATGGTCGGTTCGCCGATTTCATTGTCGGCATAATTTTCTAGCTTGCTGTTCCCGGGATTGCCGGACTTGACAACCTCCTTGGGGTCGGCATTCGTCCAATCGCTATCTGAGCCAGGACTTGGAGTTGGCCCCGTACTTGAATTCGTATTTGGAGCCTGGGCACGATCCATCATTCTTCCCCAGTCGTCCAAGACAGCCTTACGATGGACATTGACCGTCGCCGCGCCATCGTACCCCTCATCCGACTGCGACGGATCATCCTTCCAGCAGTAGGGTCGGTCTCCACCACAAGGAATAAATGATCCGCCCCATCCAGGCTGTGTCGGATCGTCCGGGTTTCTCATTGCGTTGTCGAGTGTGTACGTCACAGCAGGCGTGTCACCCATCTTAATATCGCTGCGATGATCCATGAAGAAATCACCAAGTGCACCATGTCCACTTACATTCTCTTGGGGCCAATCACTGTTGCCGTAACCGTTTGACATATCTCCCCCATTGAAGAATCCGCGGTAGGTTTCATCGGCCTCGATGATCCAGAGATCTTTATGGTTTTCGGCCAGGTAGGTGGATGAATCGGGGGAGTGCTTTCTGTTGGGACCCGCGATCCAGTACACTCGCAGCTTGGGGGCTATTTCAGGATGGTCGTGCAGGGCCTGGGCAACATCATCGATGCAACCCCAAACTGTAATCCAGAGAGGACGGGGATCATCTCGCATCGCCACCTCGGCGATCCATTCCGACCCTTCGGTAGGCTCGCCAAATCCCTCGGCAGGCGCTTTATCCACCGCACCTTGCTTCGTCACCGAGCGTAGATAGTCCGCTGTAGGGTAATCGCCATGGGTTACGAGATTAGGGTAATCTTTCTCATATTCATCAATGATGTTAAGGATATCCTCCTTGCGCCCGTTCTCCCACGGTGACGCAATCAGCCCCTCTACATCCCAGTGATCGGAGTAGACGAGAAAGTGCACCATCGACTGTTCGTCATCGCTGTCTGATCCTCCGATGTCTGTACTCGCGATCACACGGAGCCTGCTTGAGTCCGTTACCGGGTTTTGACTTGGCACCGGGGTTGGATCTGTTTCCATACCGCAGACCACCTCCGCAGCCAACATTTTGACCGTACCTTCGCATGGGTTACCGAAGCTATCGTTGCCGGCATACACTGTGCAACTATTCATCCCTTTACAGGCGTCAGAAACAACCGACACCGAGTTGCTGGCGTTACATGAACCTGCGGTAAACGAACCGCATGAACCACCCGGCGTACCATAGCTGGCGAATTTGATCTCCGTAATGACTTGCCCGGAGGGACAGATCAGCATCAGGCTGTTGTTCTCCTCGGCCGTATCACATAAACCAGCGGAGGAAACAGGCGATACCAGGACCGTTACACTGGCTTGGTCTTCGAACTCTCCATCGTTCACCGTCAATGAAAAAGTGTACTGCGTGGGCTGATCAACCGTGGGCGCTATAAAGGTGAGAGTTGGATTTGAATTATCCACAAGGTCGATGTTTTCGCCTTGGATCTGAGTCCACAGATAGGTGATACCGTTACTTTCCGGATCATATGAATCACTGCCATCAAGCGTGACTGTCTGTCCAGGCATCATCTCAGTGACAGCCCCGATTTTTGCGACGGGTGGGTAATTGCCTGTGTTGTTATCGTTGTTGTGGAAACTATCAAGGCTGTTCAGGTACTTCTCGAGCATGGTGTAGCCCGGGCCCCACGTCTGGTTTCTATCCTCGGCATTATTGGGGTCAAGACTATTTGCCATTTCCCAGGCATCAGGCATACCGTCATGATCAGAGTCTGCAGGTGCCACCCCTCCTTGCAGTTCTGGCAAGGCACCCGGGCTGCTAACCAAACCGTTACCATTTTGTACGGTTCCGGTACGGACTTCTTCAATAATTCGTGCATCTAAGGAATCACGGTTCGGCATTGAGCAGCCAGCCTGTTCAAGAACCGTTTCGAAGGCTTCTTCTGCTGTCTGCTGCCTGATAGGCATATGTTCAGACGGTTCATCAAGTCGTATGTAAGTGCCGGATACACCTTCCCAGTTATTAGCCGTGACATCAGCATTACCATGCAGATAGTTGTCAGCAACATACCAACTTCCTGCATCGCTGATTCCATCGCGGGATGCGGGCCCACAAATGTTTATGTCTGGATTTACGGGTCCTGGTTTAATGTAGTTGGCAACCACATTAGTTGATTGGACAACATGAAGCGGGTCATCGTCGACTTCATGCTTTTCACCACCATGGATAGGTTGATTGGTGTTGAACACTACATTGTTTCTGAAATCATTGAACCCGGAGCCCGAAGCAATACGGGGATTACGGCTGGTGTTATGTGCAAACAGGTTGTGGTGGTACGAGTTATGGTTGCCACCCCAAATTCCGCCAAACTGGTGATTGCCTGAGGCGGCCTCCGAGATCATACAATATTGAATCGTTACCTCTTCATTAAAGTAAACAGAAAATACCTCATCACTACTCCAATTGGCGGATAAATGGTCATAAATCTGGGTGTGGTTAGGACTGTTGTGTGAATTGGTTATTGTATCTCCGCTACCGACCCCCCTTACCCGGAGATACCGAATAATCGTGTTGTTAGCCGTAACGCTAAGGCGTCCATTGATAGCAATACCATCTCCCGGCGCGGTTTGTCCGGCTATGGTAATATCGTCATTGGAGACATTAATATCTCCCTCGATGTACCCCGAAACCCGGAACACGACTGTTCTTGGGCCTGATGCAGCAGCCGCCTCACCCAGGCTGCCTGGACCGGTGGCATTGAGGGTCGTCACCTCATAAACGTCACCGCCTCGTCCACCGGTAGCCACTTTTCCGTATCCTTCAGCGCAGGGGAACGCCACCAATTCCGACATATCACAGTTCGAAGCTGAAGGGAGTGGCTCCTGTGTGGGTTCCGCTGTGGGCTCCGCTGTGGGTTCCGCTGTTGGCACCGCTGTGGGCTCCGCTGTGGGTTCCGCTGTGGGTTCCGCTGTG
>JASFJX010000546.1:0-3600 GCA_050119385.1 Candidatus Thiodiazotropha sp.
GGATCCGCAAGGCCCCCGCGTCGGTGCCGAAACCACTGCCTTGAAGTTCGGCCAGCTCGGTTCCGTCACCGTGGAAGTAGTGCAGACCGGCAATATCATTGTCAACACGGGCGACGTAATCGAGACCCGGGCGAACACCGCTCCCCATGGTGTAACTCGCTTCCACCGCCTGCACCAGGTTACGACCGTTGAGTGCACTGAGGTTTGAGTCGAGCTGTAATTTGATCGCGCCGGTATGGCTCAGATTCTCGTTGAAAGCGATGTCGATATAGCCGCCAGCCAATGTGTTGACGCCGGTCAGGGTATAGGTGTTCGCAGGCAGCGGCGCGTCCAGGCTATCCAGGATGCTGACCGCACTGCGCAGTTCCGCCTCGTCCGTGTTGAACAACTCGTTCAGCTGGATACGGATCACATCGGTCGGGGTGAGATCGCTGCCGCTTGGGGGGGTGATCGAGGTCACCGCCAGATTCGGCGTCGGTGTGTCCTTGATGCCCTGGCTGCCGGCCTGGAAGAGTCCGCCCTGATTCAAAAACAGTTCACTGCCGGTGCTATTGACAGCTTGCCAGTAAACGGTTTCGAAACCATTTTGATCATCCGGCTGCAGAATCAGGAATTCCTCGCCGTTGCTGATGCCGATCTGGCCATACTGGACGACGAAGGAGGCCTCATCCCACGAATCCGGCGCGCCGGCGCGATCGATGACTTGTATGCTGTGGGTCCGGTTGCCGCCCAGGTCATCGAATATGACGAGATAGAGTTGCCCATCCCGCTGCAACAGCAGATAGAGCCGGTCTCCCTGCCATTCAATATCCACCGGCTGCCCCCTCAACTCATCCTGATTGAGGGCAATGGTTCCATAGCCGGTCGGGGCATCCAGCTCACTGTCATTCAGATCGAAGAAGCGGATATATCCGGACCCCAGACTGTTGGCCACGGACATCGCCAGAATCGAGCGGCCCTTGTGGATGGCGACATCGGTGGCGCTGTTACCCGGCACGCCAAAAGTGCGCACGATTTGCGGCGCGCTGAGATCCTGGATATCCACTTCCAGCAGCCCGTCGCTGCCCGAAGCCAGGTAGGCGACGCCACCGAATGTGGCGACACCAGTAACGGGCTGGGCCGTCGTCAGTTGCGCCAGGCGGATGGGGCGGTCCCAGATACCGATATCGTAGATCTCGAAACCGCTTTGCATCAGGAAGCGGTTCTCCGCGGTGGGAGGGCTGCCGGCTTTCACACCCACGAACAGGGTGTCGCCAACGGTCTCGGCGCCGCCAATGACCATGGGAGGATAGTTGGGCAGTTCGATTCCCCGGCCCGCGTCCAGGGTGTAAGAGAAACTACCCACGAACAGCTCCTTGCCGGCGGAGGAGAGATAGACGTCGTAGAGCAGATCCGGGGGCAACACGCCGGGAAGTTGGAAACTCATTTCCGTCAAGCCCTTCACATCATCCTGAAGGTTCACGATATAGACGCCCGGACTCACCTCTTCCGTACGGATCTCCACGCCCTCGCGAGAGCGCATAATGACCTTCGAACCCGGCAGAATCACCGGCGTATTCGACGTGATGGTGACAAAACCGCCACCTTCCACCTGGCCGGAATCAGGGGCAATGGCGAAAGTCGCCAGGTCAAGTTCGGCACCGATCAGGATCGAACCCGGGGAATAGGCGTCGAGGCCGCTGTCGGAGACACGGACATGATGGAGTCCATCCTGCAACGGCAGCTGTTCGATGGCGCCGGGGGCGAGATAGAGGGTATTGGCATCGATCCACTGGTGCGGGATGAGATATTGATCCACGAAAACCTCTACCGCGGGATCGTCCCGGAAACCGGAACCGATGATGCGGACCTCCTGGTTATCGCCGCGATGGAATAGGCCGTTCTCCACATCGTCGATTACAGGCTGCAAAGCCCCTGCCGCCGCCGCGACTCCACGCCACACGAAGGGGTGCCAGAGTCCCCCGCCACGCAGGTTCCTTGCGTCGTCGATGCGGACTTCATATTGGCTGCCCGGAGTGCGCGAAAAGCCGATCCGGTAACGGCTGGCGGCCCCTTCCTGCAGATCGACGGGTGTAAGGCTCGGCGTCACAGCGCTGCCGCTGTCGAGTTCGACCACGCTGACCACCCCTGTCTGCTGCAGGGAGAGCTCGGTAACCGGCTCATTGAAGTTGACGATGAGATCCTCTGAGTCGATCAGCAATCCGCCTTCTTCGACGGAGGCTCCTGTAACCAGGGCCCCCGGCAGCTCCAGCACCGTCAAGCCGAGCTTTCCGGATCCGGCGACGATACGCTGCTTATAGATATCGAGGCTTTGCACGAACTCCGTATTCCCCGCGGAGATGACATAGGGCTGCATCGGATCGGCGATGTCATAGACAATCACACCACCCAGATCCGCCGATACGAACAGCAGGTTGCCGAACACACGAAGCTGCATGCCGCGGCCTCCCTGGGACTGCAGACCCTCATCGAATTTTATGACCGCACGGGTTTCCGGTATCTCCTTATGGAAAATCTCCACACCGCTATCGGCCAGGGCGACAATCATGTAGTCGCCGTAGAAGGCGATATCCAGAACATTCGCGGTGAAGGCATATTGGCGGGTCAATACCGGATCAAAGACGTTGATTCCGGTGATGATGCTCTCCTCCGCGTTGGCGGGTTTATCCGCTGTGGGGCTTTGCATCTCGACGCACTGCTCTGAGGTATTCCAAACCCAGCTTTCACGAACACCGCCGGTATAGAGCCACTGGCCATCCTGCGCGACAACATTACCACCGACCATTTCAGGCAACTTTTCAAGCTCAACCGGATCGTTCAGATCCAGATAGCTAAGGACATCCACCGCACCGGTTTCTGATAACAAACCCGCTAGCCGGTCACAGGGTAAATCCGGCGTATCATCAGGCATTACCGCATCGGCACGCGCGGCAAAGGCGGCGTCTCCCCATTTGACCACATCGGTCACATGGCTATCCGTATCGCCGCCGGCAACACGGGACAACACCTGCAGGCCGTTTTGATCATCCAGATTGAGACGTATGACACCGCCGATGCCGGCGGCCAGATAGAGACGCTTCCTCAGTACGCCCTCTTCCAGCTCTTGCGCTGGGTGGATGCGGATGGAGTCGATACTGGTGTCGATGAGGCTACCCTTTAATAGCTCCATCAAAGCGCGCTCATCATCGGTCAGCGACGGCGCGTTGGGGTTTATTTCCTGCATGAGGTCGAGGCTCATCAAGAGTTGCAGTTGGAGATGACGCTCCAGTGCCTCACGCTCCGGCAATGACGACACGCCCCCCACCAGCAGCGGCTGGTCGGGTTGTTGAATATCGAAAGTCGCGGCCAGGGTCGAATCGGGAAAAGGTATGTCCTGAATAGTCTTGGCAAGCAGATTTTCGAGATTGGATTCGTAGATGTATCCGCCGTTGCTGATAGCGACGCCGGTCTCCTGGTCGATCACTATATCCGAGGGAAATACATTGGAAGCCCGTTGCCTGGCCAGGAGTTTCAAACCGTAGCCGAAACCCTGATCACCGGTCAGACTGGTGACATTGCCATAGCGATCTTCCCCATGGAGATCGTTACGCCCCACCGGGC
>JASFJX010000547.1:0-3597 GCA_050119385.1 Candidatus Thiodiazotropha sp.
CTCGATCAAGCTGCCATAACAGAGATTACGACACAGTCTCAAATTACCCTGGGCGGAACGCAGTATCAATTCGATAGCAGCGGGATCAAAGGTGTTGATTCCCATTCTGGCCGCTTCGAGTTCCTTGACAATATAGCGTTCCATATCATCGTTATTCAGCGGTTTAATTAGAAAGGCAGGGACACCCGAAAAAGAAGAAGGCAGGGAGAAGAAGGCAGGGACACCCGAAAAAATGTTGCTTAAAAGTCACACCCATATTCAAAAATGAAGTGCACCACCTGTGATATAATTAATTGATCCCGTATTCGAGTTTTTTAGAGTGGATGTCTTCGTTGTTTTCCTTGTATTACAGAGAATTTCTAAGTTTAAATATTTGGATGTCATCGAATATTCGTCCTCTAATGTTCGGTCCTTTCCTTTTTTTATTGGCCGTTCTCGGCGATAAATATGAACAGCCATCCAAATCCGAGGATCGCGCCCGCGAAGATGGGGTAGTATTTCAGACTGCCCCACACCATACGTGCCATGGATTCCACCTGACCTTTCAATTCGCAGTCCAAAGGATTCTGGGGATTGATTTCCAGGGCTACTGAGCTGCCCAAATCCCTCAGAGCCTTTTCGCATTGCTCAAGGGTTTTGAAGTCCTGCCCCAAGGAGCCGGGGCGGATACGATTTACCACACTGGGGGTGGCTTGATAGGTATTGTTTCGGTACTCGAATGCCACTTTGACTCTATATTCCCACCGGGTGCGAGTGCGGGTGCTTGGCAGGTCGTCGGCACCTCGGGTTTTGGTGACGACAAGCCGTTTCTGGATTTCAGAATCCAGAACTTGACCCTGGGCGGTGACACAGGTGGATTTCCAGGCTCGAAGCACGGAATAGGCGTTGAGAATGTTGGCCAGAAAAATCGTACTCATGAACAGGAACATGCAGCATAAGACCAAGATCATCACGGCTGCTATTTGGACGATTTCAAGCTGTTGAGCAACACGGAATACCGTTTGTAGGATGAAGTCCGCAATGGGCTTCAGCCATTCCGGTTCCACTCTTATCGTATTCTCCATTTGTCCGATGATGGCAATCACCGGAATCATGAGGAAGCTGAGAATTCCAATGAGAATCGTGAATTTGCCACCGGCGGAACCAGGAGTTTTGAGCAGTTGATTGGGATATGGGGCGATGTACAGGACTTTTTCGAAAGGCCCGTTGATCCTTTTTTTCTGCACCTCCATGGCATATTGTTTGATACTCATGGTGTAACCTTTTTTCGCAAAAATAGTTGGTTGTCCTAGAATGTTCTATAGGCATCTTAATTTATATCGAAAAATGGCAAGCAATCACATCGTTACCCCTCATGACATTCCTCCAAAATCAGCAATTTGTGCTCTGTAACGACTATCTATGACCACCTGAATTCAACTCGCAAGTGCATATCTTGAAAACTGGAAGTAGCGGTCAGTTACAAGTAGGCTGACAGTTTTTATCGCCTGTCTGCTTCTCTGATTTCGATATTGATGAACAATGCCGAAATATAAAAAATTCATGTTACGGATGTCTACATTTTATGGACCTAGCCACATTTTCTCCTGACTTCATGCGTGCTCCCAGCGCCAGTCGGTAGCCGACCACATCTGTTTAAAAGACTGATCCTGAGCAAGACTTTTATATACTGGCTCAATTAACACTTGCAGTAATCTGATTAACTCTTCGAACTTCAATTCTATATTCAAATGGTTCTTTTTCATAAAGGCATTCCATTGTGCTCCTTTTCCAGTGTCGCCGGCAAATTTCTCACTGAATATATACAGAGGCTCATCAGTAACAGGTGTTTCTCTTCTGGTAAAGGTAGCTTTAATAGCATTTGCTAACGCTTCTCCCTCCATGTTCATGCTAAATGCCAAATACCATACATCATAAAAATCCTTCATTCGGCTGTTGGCAAGCCCCAGATATACCATCGCCTGGAACTTCTCAGCAATCACGGTATATACGGGATAACCTCTTATATCCGGCTCAGGCATATCTAGAAAAACCGGAGAGGCGAACGCCTTGGTAAATAGCATCCTCCTTTATCTCTATCCCCTGAATCTCGCTGATATCGAATACCAGCCCGTCTTCAACATCAATGCCACAAACATCCTGAAATGTTTTTACCAATACATCGACATCATGATCACCGAATCCCAACAGATCCACATCACGTGTAGGACGATGGAAGGCCTTATTCCATACCCAGAACAACTGTGCACCCTTGAGTAAAAACTTTTCAGAATAATCCGACTGGCACAAACGATATAGCAGCCGTTGGATCACATATTGCCGTAGCACGTAATCAAAATCCTCGCCTCGCTCTTTGGCGAGATTTAATAGCCGTTGCCGAATAGATTCCGCCGATCCATTGCTCATACCAGGCTCTCCATATAAGGCCGTATAACATTCAGCACCCGGCATACTCCGGCGTAGTAAGCCAGGTCATCCATACCGAAGCGTTTCTCGCGCCAGCCCTCCCGCAACGCTTCCAGAGCCACATCGAGACCGATCTTGTTCCGGTATTTGAAACAGTCCGCCACTGTCTTGGCCGCATTAAATACCTTGACAACCTCACCATCAATTACACCCTGTTCGACACCTTCGGTAAGAGCCGGACCGGACATATATAGATAACGGACCTTCGGATAATCTATCTTCGGCGACCTGGCCTTTCGATCAATCGCGATCCAGATTTCATGAGGATGCTTCGTGGTAAACCCGTGATAACTCAGCGCCGACAACAGCGCCACCACCCCGTTCGGCACCTGCCTGGTGACGGCGAGCAGGGAGACATGCCGCTCGGTTTCCCGGTCTGGTGTCTGATACAGACCCCGACCTATGCGGACCAGTCTTCCCTCGTCCACCAGACGGGACAGGTACTCCCTCGGCAGTCCCTTCGCGGTGAGATCCGCAGGCCGGATAACGGCTTTTTGTTTCGCCAGATCTAGGACTTGCTGTTTTTTTGACGTTCTCATTGGTAATCACAAAACATCGGCTAAAAAAAATAAATGCCGACATTATGTGATTATCGGAAATTTAAGTCCAGACATGCAGCCTCAGGAGTGGGCACGATGAGAATAGCAATGGGTGCCTGGATCACTAACTAACTTTGAAATCATAACTTGCAGTGATAAAGTTCAGATACTACTAAACCAACAGCGGCTCCCGCACCCGTCAGACCTGCGGTTTTTTTGTGCCTGTTCCACAGGCGATACTGTTTTCCTATGACGGGATGATAGGGCCTAATACAAGACCTTCGGGAAATAAGCCCAGCCGTCTGTTGGCGGTAGTTGAGTCCCGTCACCCTTATGTGGTGGCACTACTAAAACCAACAGGAGGTCAACGTGACCGAACTCACCACAGCCGTCTATTCATATAACGATGCCCTACTGACAAACCGGATCAACAGCATTGTGAGCCGCTTGCGGGGGGCATCGTCATGAGCAGGATGTATCAATTAATATCAGACCTCCCATCTGTTTCGATAATCAGTACGGGCATTGAAACACCAGCCTCACCGGAAGACATCAAGCGACTTGAGGAGATCAGCTATACGGTAGGAACTGA
>JASFJX010000548.1:0-3580 GCA_050119385.1 Candidatus Thiodiazotropha sp.
ACTTGGCAGTTGTCGACTTTTCCCCTTCTGCCATTCCATTGCCGTCCCACACCAACCGAATGCTTTCCTTTCTTCTCAAATCCACTCTCATCTATTAGCGGGGAGATATTTTTAGGCAAGGGGATATTTTTGTGTCACCTCAGGAGAATTGACTGAAGAGATGATCAAGGACTATCTCGAGCATCATTTTGAGCCCAAAGTGGACGACAATTTTCGAACGGAGCCCTAGACGGGTCTTCTGACCCGTATCCGGACTTTCAGTCCGAAAGACTAACCCACCGGCTTTTAGCCGGTGGTTGTTGAGTTCGAAAATGTGAACAACTTTGTGTTTTTCCCCTAAATGAGGGTATCTAATAATACTGACGATTTTTACCAAGCTGTAATCGATACCAAAAAAGGTCAAGGCAATATGCTTTTCTCCGACTTGCAGCTTAATAGCATAACTTATATCTACCTAGTGGATGCTACCGGAACAGTCGGTAGCAGCGGCAACGAAAGACATACGTAACAGCATACACGAGGCACTGATACGGAAATAAGGCGCTTAATCATGACATGCTCAAATCTCGCACCAAACTACAAACATTTCCTACCCGCCCTGGCGCTTGCGTTACCGCTCTTTTTTAGTTCGCCAATAGCATTGCCTGACGATATAGAAGTCTATCTACAGGAACCCAAAGCTGTCCCATCTAACATCCTGTTTGTTATGGATGAGTCAGCAAGTATGGAGTTTGGTTCTGTAAACGACCAACCTCCCAAAGCAGGTGAGCTAAGCCGTAGGGATCAACTTGTTGCAGCCTTAACAACTATTTTTAATGACCCAGCCATGGGTAATATCAATGCTGCTTTATTGGGTTATCACATTAAAATGGTGGATGGCAAAAAGGCGTTCGATATTGTTGCGCATTCCGGCAATTTTAAGTTCATCAAGGACAACAGAGCGGCCTTTCTTGAACAGATCAACGCACTTTCTGCATTTAGTAATACGCCGACTGTTCCTGCTTTAAACGCGGCTGTCAACTGGTACAGGCCAGATGTTCAATTTATAGATACAAGTGGAACCTCCGTGGCCTCGCCATTAGAAGGCGTCGATCCAGAGAACGGATATTGTATTCCCAATCACATCATACTGCTTACAGATGGCCAGCCTAATAAAAATGATATTGATACTTACAACGGCGTTGCTTGCGCAGATTCTGGTCTCGTAGGTGCGAGTAAATGTGCAGTTGAGATAGCCACCTGGGCTAATAATACCGACCTAATGGAAGGTGCAGGTTGGTATGGCAAACAAAATATAACTATTCATACTGTTGGGTTTTATACCAATAATGAAACGCAGAAGTTTTTAAGCACTATCGCGGAGGTAGGTGGCGGTGATGCCTATGAGTCGGATGGTGGCTCCCTTGTTGAGGATCTGAGTAATATCATCACCACGGCACAGAGTAGCGTCGAGTATGCATATAACGCACCCGCTATCCCCTTTAATTCAGATAATGCCGCCGTCACGGGTGAAAATATCTTTGTGCCGATATTTCTTCCTGATGTCCACACATTTTGGAAGGGTAACTTAAAAAAGTACCGCCTTGTTCTCACTGATGAAAAGATTGAATTAAAGGCACTAGGCGATGAACTGGCAATCAGTGACACCCAGGAATTCAACAGCACAAGAGACCTTTTCTGCAAGAATGATTCATGTGATCCTGACAACGGCGATCCCCTGGTCGGTGGCGCCGCGCAGGATATGGAGGGAGTGAGAAACCTCTATACCTACCTTGGCACTGACCCAGTGCTATCTAACGCTTCAAATCGTGTCAGTGGGGCCTCAGCAGATGCAATCACGATTGGCATGCTGGGGGCGGCAAATGAAGACGAGCGAGTCGAGCTAATAAACTGGATCACAAGGGATCCGAACTTTACCCCGTCTGAAGGCGATCCATCTCATGCTGGCGTAATGGGCGCACCTATCCATACTCAACCTATCGTGGTCGAATACGGTAATAACAACACCGAAACCGATGATGTCGTACTGATTCCAACCAGTGAAGGTGTACTGGAGGCTATCGATGCAGCCACTGGAGAAGAGCTTTGGGCCTTTATGCCGGCGGATCTGCTAAGCAACATTCGCAACATCAAGAACAACGCGGCCTCTGATGTACCTTACTACGGCCTGGATGGCCCTATGACTGTATACGAGACCGATAACAAGAAAATGGTCATCTTTGGCATGCGGCGCGGCGGTAGAAAATACCACATGCTCGACATCACAGATCGGCACGCTCCCAAGTATGTCGCTGAAATATCCAGTGTAGCCTCTAGCGATTTCAGTAAACTCGGACAGACCTGGTCCAAACCCCTCTTCGTAAAAATACGGACAGGTACTGGTGATAATGGTTTAAAAGATGCTTTGGTCTTCGGCGGCGGCTATGATCCCGATCAGGACGATATCGAACCAAACGCTGTCGATTATTCTGATGATGAGGGTAATGCTATCTATATCGTAGATGCAGCAGATGGTACGTTGCTGAAATCTATCTCTAATGCCAATGCAGACCTTAATATTACCAATATGACCAATGCCATTCCCAGTGATATCGCGACAATAGACATGAATGGTAACGGCGTTGTTGAACGTCTCTATGCCGCTGATGTGGGCGGTAGAATTATCCGGGTAGATATCCAGGATGATGATAGAGATGGGGTAACTCCTGTCCCTGGTACCATGTCTGGTATTGTGATTGCTGACATCAATAGTGGCGAAGATGCACACCGTAAATTCTTCACCACCCCACAGATAGGTTACTTCTCTCAGCGTGGAGTAAACTTTCTCAACATATTGATTGGTACGGGTGACATTACCAATCCACTTGATTACACCGTGATAGATCGCTTCTACAACATCAAGGATGGCTACATTGTAAAAAAATTTGACTGGAGTGGTTTTACAAGTGCAGTGAAAGCGAACTTTAGGGATGCCTCAACAGCAGTAGTTAACTTGGCGACTGCTGGAGTTAGAGGTTGGTATATTAACTTCTCTTCCTCTGAGAAGGCCTACTCAAAAGCAATCCTTTACGAATATGACATCTTTTTCACTACCTACAGCGCCGATGCTGTCACATCAGACAACCTATGCGAGGCCTTCGGCTCAACTGGCACAGCAAAGATCTATGGCCTCAAACTGCTTAGCGCCGAGGCAGCTATTAGTTGGAGTGGTAATTCTGAAAATCAATTGACCATCAATGATCGATCTTCGGTGTTAAAAATGCAAGGCATTCCCCCATCTCCTTCGCTGGTTTTCCCGGGAAGAACAGATGCAAATGGAGACACTGTGGTTGGTAAGAAGGTTTATCTCTTCGCTGATCTTAAGAAAGCGTATGAATGGAATGACAGATTCCGTCCGATCTATTGGGAAGAGGTGATCAATGAGTAGCCGGCCTAAGGATGCAGGTCTTTTTAGTTTGAAATGGTATATATCGGTCCGACAAAATATAAGGACCAAAATATATCAAAATATCAAAATATAAAAATATAAGGACACCCGTAAAAATGTTGCTCGTACGAAAATATAAGGACACCCGTAAAA
>JASFJX010000549.1:0-3579 GCA_050119385.1 Candidatus Thiodiazotropha sp.
TTGACGGGAAACCACCTTGACGGCTTTGTTACTCGCTTTTCTTGCGCTTTTTTGCTGCGTACATTTCGCTATCTGCTTGTTGGATTAGTTGCTGAGCCGAAATATAGTCATTAGGTCCTGTTTGCGCATAACCAATGCTAAGCTTAGGGCTGTTTTCTTGTTGATCTAAAATCTGCACAACACGTTTCTCCCACGCTTCTTGGGCGTCATGCTTTCCACAGTTCGGCATCACTATGTAGAATTCATCGTCTGTAATTCTCATCTGTTCATTAAGAGTTTTATCTGTATTTTTCATATGCCTTACACCCCTGCTCCAGGTTTAGCCTAACGCTCCAAATGTACCCCATCGCATTCAGCCAATGAGAACTGAAATTCGAAAAGATATAACCAAGGTCAGGATAGAATAATCTCCAACTCTTGCTCTGAATAGCCTGCTTCATCACCGAAGCTATCTCTAAGGTCCTGATTAGCCATTGCTCTTGCTGTTTCCTTGTCTTGGCCGTCCTCCAGGTAGAATTCGTATCTGTCGCGTAGAAAGCCGTGCTTTTTCCAGGCCTCTTTTTGCTTAACACCTATCCGCGCAGATTGTTGGGATCGCAGTAATTTTGCCGCGCCACTCCTCCCTTTCAGCTTCTTCTTTTTGTCACTCTTCTCGCTTTTAGCCTCTGATTTTTTCAGTCGCTTTTGCATACTCCTGATCAGCTTTTCTCGATCCTTCAACTCTGTTTTGAGCTTTTTTATCTTGTCTTTCAAGGTCCGAATAACGGCATCACCCGAAACCTTGGCATTGGGTTTCAGTTTGTCACTTCCAATTTTGATTTTTCTTTTCTGCTTTTTATCTTTATTCTTCATATAGCGACTCCTTGCTCAGAATAGGCTCGAACTCCTTCTCTGCATGGTTATTACTCTACATGTACCATCTGCAGTTAACGGATTAATAATTGTCAGTTCGGAATTTTTACCACGACACGACCGCGCACCTTTCCTTCCAGTATATCTTGCGCGGCAGCGGGCAAGGCTTCGAAGGGGATCTCGTCGACCATCCTCTCCAACTGCTCAAGGTCGAGGTCCCTTGCCAGCCTCTGCCATGCCTGTTGGCGCTTTTCAATGGACGCCATCACCGAGTCAATACCACACAGGGTAACACCCCGGAGAATAAAGGGTGCGACGGAGGCGGGAAGTTCCATTGATTCCGCCAATCCGCAGGCAGCGATGGCGCCACCATAATTGATTTGGCTGAGAACATTCGCCAGGGTATACCCACCCGCTACGTCGATGGCCCCGGCCCAGCGCTCTTTTGCCAGGGGTTTGACTTTGCCGCTGAATTCGCTGCGATCGATAACCTGGTGGGCGCCTAATCCAATCAGATAGTCCCTTTGCGAGGGCCTCCCACTCGATGCTGTAACCTGATAGCCAAGCCGTGCGAGCAGTGAGACGGCCACGCTGCCTACGCCACCGGCCGCGCCTGTCACCAAGAGATCTCCGCTCTCCGGGGTTATTCCATGCTGCTCCAGGGCCATGACGCACAGCATGGCAGTATAGCCTGCGGTGCCTACAGCCATGGCCTGGCGCGGAGTAAACGCCTGTGGCAAAGCAACCAGCCAATCCCCTTTCACCCTCGCCATCCCGGCATAACCGCCGCTATGCACCTCGCCTACACCGAAACCGTTCAATACGACCAGGTCGCCCTTTTTGAATCCCGGATGGTCGGAGCTGACCACACGACCGGCAAAGTCGATACCCGGAACCAGGGGGAAGCGCCTGACAACGGGGGCCTTACCGGTCAATGCAAGCCCGTCTTTGTAGTTGAGGGTCGAGTATTCCACCTTGACTGTGACGTCACCATCCATCAACTCATCGAGTGTAATATGCTTTAATTCTGCGACCTGTCCGCTATCGGTTTTCGTGATCAGGTAGGCTGGAAAGGTTTCTGGCATGATATTCCCTCATCGTTATTTTTCAATCAATCATATTGCCCTGTTATACCCTGTGGTCGATGATAAAAAAAGCGCCGTCATTCCACGCTTTCTCAATCTGAGGTGTAGGCGTATCCCTGATCACCAAAGAGGGTACCCAATTATTAACCCGGCACCTTAAAGGGCCTTCTTGTCGCCCTGAACCTACCTATTAAGGTGCCGGATTAATATTACTCAAATCTGTTTAGTCGGGCTCACACTCGAAGCTAGAGCAATGATGATCGGCGCCATTTAGACTTGTCAGTATCTCCCCGCTGACCGGATTGGGCCTAAAGGTTGTACACCCTTTTAAACCCAGTCTGTGGGCCTGACGATAGAGTGTCTTGAACGCCTCGTAGGGATAATCAGAAGGTATATTGATGGTCTTTGAGATAGCGCTATCCACGTAGGGCTGCAGCGCCGCCTGCATCTGCAGATGATCCTGCGGCGACAAGTCCATGTGATCGATAAAACAGTCTGGGGTGGCCTTGCCGGGATGTGAGTACTCCCACAGCCACCCGGCATAGTCGGTCAAGTCATAGATCTCATATTGACCGTTCTTTTGCCGTATTCTGCGCTGGTAATTGAAAGCAAACACCGGCTCAATACCGCTGCTCACATTGTTCGCCAACAAACTGATCGTCCCAGTGGGTGCAATCGCTGTCAGGTGGCTGTTGCGTATACCATGCATTGCAATGCCTTGCTGAATATCATCAGGCAGGGCACGAATAAACGGCGACTGCAGATACTCATCCCGTTTAAAATAGGGAAAGGCCCCCTTCTCCTTGGCCAACTCAATGGATGTGCGGTAGGCGGTATGACAGATGCGGGCCATGATATTCGCGGCCACATCCCGCCCCCCTGTGTCACCATAGTGCAGACCGAGCATAATCAGGCTATCCGCCAGACCGGTGATACCAAGGCCAATCCGTCTGCTCCCTTGTGCTTGTTGTTGCTGAGCTTGCAATGGAAAATGAGAGAGGTCGATAACATTATCCAGGAAGCGAACAGCTGTCTTAACGGTACGTTCCACCGCACTTAAACTAAAGGCGGCAGTTTCACTGAATGGTGCCTTTACCAATCGAGTCAGATTCACAGAACCCAGATTGCAGGCGCCGTAAGCCGGCAGAGGTATCTCCCCGCAAGGATTGGTGGTCGTGATCCGCTCCCGATAGGAGAGATTGTTCATACGATTAATAGCATCCATGAACAGGACACCCGGTTCGGCATATTCGTAGGTGGCCCGCATGATCCGCTCCCACAGCTCACGCGCCTTGACGACACGCATCACAAGACAGGGTACGGGGGTGTGGAGATCGCTCCATGTGGTTTCGATAATCGTGCCACTGCTTTGACCAGTTTCTGCAACTGCCTGCACCGGAAATATCAGGGGCCACTCTTCGTCCTTATCGACAGCGGCTATGAAGCTGTCACTGATCTGTACCGAGAGATTAAAATGGCGCAACTCGCCTGGCTGACCCTTGGCATCGATAAAGCGCTCGATATCCGGATGGTCGCAGCGCAGACTCGCCATCATGGCGCCACGTCTTGACCCGGTCGAGACCAGGGTGTCGCACATGGAATCCCAGATGCGCATAAAGGAGACCGGCCCGGATGCGATACA
>JASFJX010000550.1:0-3574 GCA_050119385.1 Candidatus Thiodiazotropha sp.
TCACTGCGCAGTGTGGGGGTAGGGCAACGGGTCTTTGTCGGCGCCATGCTGGGCATTGTCTTCTATCTTTTGAACAGGGCCTTCGCCTATATGGCGGTCGTCTATTCACTGAATGGTTTGTTTGCTGCCATTTTTCCCCTGCTGTTGTTTCTTGCCTTGGGGGTATGGTTGTTGCGGCGGGTTTATTGATTCTAACATACACCTATCATCCGGGAACGCGATGATCGTGCCGGTGTCATTGTTCAGATGGGGATTTGCGAGCGGGCGGGTGAAACATGGGATTAACGCCAGCGCAAGGTAAGTTGGATGCCGATGTAGTCTGTTGCAATCGGATCGGTGTGTACCCGATAGGGATCGCTCCAATCCGCTTTGCCAGATTCAATGAAGGTTGGGCTCTGGTAAAAGGTCCGTAACGCCAACTCACTCTCAACGCCGACGCCAAACAGATTGTCTACCATGGTATTCAAGGTGCCGAGGGGGTCGGTGGCGATGAGGATGGTTTTGTCCCAGGTGCTGAATGTAGACTGCTGTTTGATCTCGCGGCGGGTCTCCTCAAAATACCAGCCCAGCAAGGCACCTACGGTTGGGGTGAATATGACATCCTGCACGGAGACAGGTTCGAATAGGGCCTCCAGTCCGAATTCATAGATCGAGGAGAGGGTAAAGGAAAACCACAAGGCCCCTGTCTCTGAAAGGCCTCGCTCCCTGCCTCGGGTATAGTAGGTCATGCCCCAATAGGGATGCAGTATGTAGTTGATGTACCACTTGTCCGGGTCCCAACGGGGGTGCGAGACGTTGTCCCACCACTTTTCGAAGGTATATTCCTCTTTTTGCTCCTCTGTCCATGCGGAGACATCTTCCGGCATGACATAGAGCAGTCCTACAATAAAAAATTGATAGCCGAAAAAATAGGCGGCATCTCGTCTCAAGCCGGGATAGTCTACAGGACTGGTGTCATCGAGTTCCCTGCCAAAGCCGTAGGGTCTCTCTTCTGGCTGGGTGGGGGCTATCTCCTCCAGTGGTCCCTCCAGTGATGAAATAGCGGGATAGCGGTCAGATAGCTGCTGTGACAATAGCGCTTTCGCTGATGCCGTCTCATAAAAAGAAACCGGACTTACTGGTAGCCAATTAGTGGATTGTGCATGCCCAACCATAGATAGCAATAGGAGGCAGCACAGCAGCGTCCCTTGCGTCAGATTCCTTGTCTGAGTGCCAATCTGTTTCGTTTCTCTGGTCATACTGTGATATCTGCAACCAGGCCTGGGCCATGGCCACAGATGGGACAGAATTTTCTAATTTGGATAGTGAGTGAGACGGGAACAGCTGCCGGGATTATAGCGGATAGTCCCTCAGACACCACCACTTTTCTTGAATTTTGCGGGATTCACCCAGCGGCCTGTTATACAGGCTCCATCCCTGGTGTGAGTCGCAGGCTAAAAAATTTACTGAAAATCGAAGAGATAACGCAATTAAAACAGAGGGTTATTGCTCTTTTGTGTCATCTCCATTGGTTTTGCGCAAGTTCTCCAGGTTATCGAGCACACGCTGAGCACGCTTGATCTTCTGCCTTGCCCGCAGATCCATGGGATCGAGGTTCAGGGCTGCCCGCCAAGTCGCTTTGGCACTTTCAATCTCACCGTCCCGGTAGAGCCTGTCTCCAGCCATTAGCAGGTTCTCAATATACTTCTTCAAGGTTTGGTTGATGTCGGCGAGCAGTTTTTTCGCTGTCTCGTTCTTGGGCGACTCTTTCAACACTAGCATGAGTGCGCGTTTGGCATCCTTGAGCTGTCCGTTCTCGATGAGTTTTTGCGCTTCAGCCAGTTTTTTATCAATAAGTTGCTTCGATTTCTGCTTTTTATTGGCCTGCTTTTTCTTAGCAACCGCTTTGTTATACTGGATCTGCTCATTCAGTATATGTTCCATCAGGTCTTGGTCAGCCTTGTCCTGTTTCAATGACAGGGCTAGTGTCAGGCAATCCTTTGATAGGGCATTGTTTCGCTTAAAATGGCGCCATGCGCACTCTGATAACGCCTTTTGCATACTCTGCAAGGTTTCCTGAGTATCTTCCAGCAGCCTGTTGTAATTAGGTTTATCGGGACTGGCTTGAGTCAGTTTGCTGAGAATCGGCAGCTGATTCTTTAATGCTGAGGTATTACTGATGAGCAGTCGATCATTCAGCTCCTCTTCGAGGATTTTCTGCTGAATTCTGTAGCGTTCGAGTTCTTTTTCATAGGTTGTGCTCAGGTTTGTGTTGGCACTGGCCCGGTCTAGGAGACTGATTGCCTCGCTATAACGCCCCTTAGCTGCCAGTTGACGGCTCATACTGAGGGGGTTTTCGTCAACGACAGCAGGCGTGTCTTTTTTACTTTCAATCAGTTGACAGCCTGCAATCATTGAAAGTGAAAGAGAAGCTACGAATAGTTTAAAAGGCTGTTTCATCTAACCTGTTGATTCAATATAAAGGTCATGGTACGCATCAACCATTGACCGAATTCCTGTGATGGTGTTCCCGCAATGTAGGGTGTGACGAGATGTTTTTTTCCTCGAATCTTCAACGCGGGCTGTTTGTGTAGATCAAGCATATCGGCCACACCGGGAAATTCCGCCGTGGCCTGGCTCATCATTATGCCGTCAGCTGGTGCGGCGCTACACAGACGAGAAGCGAGATTAACCGTATTGCCCACTACAGTATATTCCAGTCGGTCAGGTATTCCGATGTTGCCAGCCAGCATTGTACCGCTGTTTATGCCGATACGTAGCATGATTGGCTCCATGCCGGATTGGCGACGTCTTTTGTTGATATGACGCACCATGGCTTGAATCAGCCACGAGCAACGGATCGCCTGTTGTCCATGTTCCATGTCCGCGTTGGGAACACCAAACAGGATCATGGCGCTGTCGCCAATAAACTTATCCACTACACCACGACAGCGGTGGGCAGCGTCGGCAATGGCGCCCAAATAGAGATTCAGCAGGGAGGCCACCTCATCAGCGGGAAGATCCTCCGAGAGACGGGTGAAGCCCACTATGTCACAGAATAGAATACTCCCATCCATCTCCTGGTTGGCCAGACGTGGTTGCGACAGGTTTGAGAGTATTTTTTCCGCTACCACAGGTGAAACATAACGGGAAAGGGCGTCTTCGACTTGGCGTTTTTCCAGCAGTCCTGCGCTCATGCGGTCAAAGTGGGCGTACACCTGGCCTATTTCGTCTTGGCGTTCTATCTCCATCGGATTGACCAGTAAACGCGTTTCAGGCTGACGGCCTGCCTGGGCAAGCAGGGTGATCGGCCTACTCAAGCGTTTGCTCAAGATATAGGAGAGTATGCCTGCAATGAGAATCAGCCCAAAGGTGGCATAACCGATGATACTAATGGTGCGTTTTTGGTTGCGGTCGAGAAATTGCCGGTCTAATGTGATCATCGCATGACCAGCGATGACATCGCGAAATTTGATGGGGCTGAAAAAGGTGATTGCGGGGTGTCTGTTGTGATCCTCGTCGCGCCATGACCAGATCATTGGCAGCAGCTCTTCAGAACCGGGTAGCTGGTGAGGGACACTACCGGAAATAATCC
>JASFJX010000551.1:0-3573 GCA_050119385.1 Candidatus Thiodiazotropha sp.
ATCCAATATGGTTTGCAACGCGAGTTCCTGAAATCGAGAGCAGGATCCACGCCATGTCTGCTCCTCTATTTGCCAGCCTGGGGTTGGTGGGCATGAGGGCATCGTGAAAACCTGTACTGACTGCCCTCTGTCTTTTGCTAATTTCCCAAGCAAGACGGAATATACGGCCCCGTGACTATCGCCCCATAATACGATGGCTGGAGGGGTATTCTGATTACCATAGAGACAACCCGATGCATTCATTTTTGAGGTTAGGCACTTACTCTGACGACTATCATAGTCATCACTTGCGGCTAGGATGCTTTTGACTTCATCGGGATACCGGTTTATCCATCCATCACTACTTTTCACTTGAGAATCGATACCTACAGATATCGCTATGACACAGAAAGCGGATATGAACAAGGCTCTACGTGAAAGTAAACCGTTTTTTCCTCGGAATGGCCGTTCAATGTAGCGCCAGGAAAGTGTTGCTAACACAGTCGATAGTACAATTAAAGCAACGGCTTCCCAATGCGAAGGGGCACGCATCATCCACGTTTTAGCGAAAACGAAGACGGGCCAATGCCACAGATAAAGCGAATAGGAAATCAGGCCGAGGAAAACGAAAGGTTTGCGTGCCAAGAAACGCCCGGCGAGGGATGGATGCTGCTGTCCCGCATAAATAATAAGGGCTGCTCCTAGGCAGGGAAGCAATGCTGCCGAACCAGGAAACACAGTGTGCTTTGAGTAGCTAAACACAGCTATGGATATCATTAGTATACCCACTAACGAAAGGATATCTGTCCAGCGACGACTGTGGATTGGGGGGATGACTCTTAATGCGATCATGGATCCAAGCAAAAATTCCCATGCTCGATATTGTGCCAGATAAAAAGCATCCTCAGAGGTTGGGTCATTATGAAGTACCCATAGACTACCTATGAATGAAAGAACTCCTGCAGCAATTAAGAAGGGGGACCAGCTGCCTTTCCAATACCGCCATATAAAAACCAGAATAATTGGAAAAAAGATGTAAAAAATCTCTTCTACTGATAAAGACCAAGTGTGCAGTAGTGGTTGTTCATCAGCGTCTCTGTCGAAATAACCCGTTTTTCGACGAAAATGGATGCTTGATACAAACAGCGCCGCATATTTTTGAGTTCTTGTAAAATTCCGAAAGTCATCTGGAAATAGAAGGAAAGCAGCGAATATGGTACAGACTGCCATCACAAAGAAAAGAGCAGGAAAAATACGCCTTATCCGCCGTTCGTAAAAGCTGGCAATTGTGAACCTGCCCTCTTTGATTTCTCTCGCAATAATGGAGGTTATTAAGTAACCAGAGATGACAAAGAATACATCCACGCCGACGTATCCACCAGAGAACATGGAGAAACCGAAATGAAAGAGGACGACAGGGATAATGGCAACCGATCTCAATCCGTCTATGTCGCCGCGATAATGATACTTGTTCATGCAGAGTCTAAACTCGCCAGAAAAATTCTGAAATTATACATTCCCATGAGAAAATTGGGAGGTGCAAACAGGATATCAATTCCCAAATGGAAGGGGTGAAACAAGACATCGATTCCAAATTATAAGTGCAAGAAAACTAGACAGACATGCCGGCTAGTCAGAAATAATGGCAATAAATTGAGTGTTTAAGTGAATAAGCAGTCATGCATATGTGAGACGGTAGTCTTGATAAGCGTGCTAGCGATATTGGCGTAAGTACCACCACTCGAAAAATCGTTTAAGCCAATGGAAGATGGTCATGTTCGGCATCACGATGTTTTTCTTCTCGGTACGCGCCACCAGCATTCCACTGGTTTGGCTGTCGACTATACAGAGCAGTTCCACTTTGAAGGTCTCACTAGGGGTTTCCCCCTTGAACTCAGCGAGTAGATTTTTGGCCGCCGCTGTAGCCTGAAGATCAGCCATATGTGCCTGTTTGGGCATCCAGTCCGGTCCGGGGTAGCTGCCGGAATCACCAGCCACGTATACCTTGGACATGCCTTCGACCCGGCAATGGGCATCGGCTTTGATCATGCCGCCGGGAGAGCGGGGCAATTGCGTGTTGTCGAACCATTGATTGCCGGTCATGCCGGGCATAAAGAGGATTAGGTCGGCAGTAATACGACTAGCCTCGGTAACAACGCTTGTCGCTGTAAACTCCACCATTTTTTTACCGAGATGGGTTTCGATATCGCGCTTTTTCATCTCGCTGATTAATCCTGTCACAGCCTTGGGGCCTAAACGCTGACCAGGATTTTCTGCCGGCGTGAAGAATACTAGCTTGAATTTGTCACGACGCTTTTCAAGCCTCAATTGACGGTCGATGCCAAATAGAAATTCGAACATCGGCCCACCGCGCATGGCACTGGGCTCTTTCGGGTTACCGGAAAAGCCCATGGCTATGACTCCGCCATCCATCTCTTTGAGTCGATCACGGATCCTCATGGTTGCTGCGATACCTTCACAAGGTGTTATGGCGTGTTCGATGCCAGGCAGTTTTTTTATAAAACGGCCGCCGCAAGCGATGATCAGGCCATCGTTCTCTATCTCACCATCAGTGGTTTGTAATATCCTGCCGTCACGGCTCAATCCGGTGGCCTCGGCAATCCGGTGTTTTACCTGCATGCGCCGAAAGAAAGGTTCCAGGGGAATGATGAGATCATCGGGTTCACGTATACCTGACGGGATCCAGATGGAACCAGGCAGGTAGTGGAATTCCGCTTTGGGACTGACAACCGTAATCTCCGTAGACTCATGCTTGGATCGAATGGTCTTGATAGCGGTCAATGCCGCAAAACCGCTTCCCACTATGGTGACTCTTTGCATTCCTTATACTCCGAATTTTTGACATTGATCGAGAGTGCCGGCCAATCAGTCGTGCTTCTCCTGGGGGAGAATATACGTGATTCCGGGCCGGCTAGGAATTTTCAGTGCCACCTGTTTAACGCCTGGCCTTGGGATTTTTGGGTGAGTGTGGTCAGCCGGTTTTTTAACCTGGCAACCGACCCTCTTTGCTCAGAGCCATGCCCGGTTGAATAGATGAGTCCAGTGCCAGGCAGAGAGGACTGGTACGGCGAAAGGCTAAGGTATCTGTCAGAGGCCGATCAATTCCGCATTAAGCCCTTGGAAATGGGTTATCGCCAACAGATCCTGACTGTTTACCTGTTCGGGGTTGTACTCGATCACAAATAGATGGGTGCGCTTGGGATCGATATGTACCGAGACGACGCCTTCCCGCGCACGAAATGCTTCTTCCAACTGCGCCAGACCGTCACTGTCCAGTGTTTCATCAACGTGAATCGTGATATCCGCAAGATCGATATTCATGGTTTCTCCCTCTGATGCCGTGTACTTGGGTATTGTGAGTTGGGTGTGCTTTCTTAAAGCAGTATTGCCCTTGTCAATAGTTAATGGTCATCTTATTGAAACATGTTTTTTTATATCGAGTCTATCCTAGTGTGGTGTAACGAATAAATGGCACATATCAGCGCGACGGGAAGCCGTTAGCTGCAAGGCGCGTCTCGCAGGGAATGGCATGCCCTTTACAAGAGACGCAACGCCGCAGATGACGGCTTCCCG
>JASFJX010000552.1:0-3568 GCA_050119385.1 Candidatus Thiodiazotropha sp.
CCCTGTTCAGCAGTTTCTTGGTTCCAATGTCTTCACTATATAGGGTATGAACAATTTTTTTAGGTGAATATTACCGTTCGAAAATATTACTACTTGCATACCGACATCTAGTGTGGTGTCTCATATTGTTCGGGTAGGCAGGTGCTGGCGGTGGATTCTTGCCCCATACCCACTCACAACTTTTTCCGAGGCGGCTTTTTAAAAAAATTGTGTAGCCGATCTTTCAAAGGAAGATGGTTGGCGGGACAGTTCACATTCAGGGATTGAGGGGGTTTTGGGATCTTGTCCCATGTGTCTATGATTTGGCCGTCAGCAAGTTTGATGAGTCGTCCTGCCGCCTGTTTCACGTCAGGATCATGAGATGAGATGAGAAATGTGGTGCCGAGCCGGTGATTCAAATCCTGCATCAGGTGAATCAGATGTCTGCCCGTCGTGCTGTCAAGGTTGGCGGTAGGTTCATCGGCAAGTATCAGCTTGGGATTGGAAGCAAGGGCGCGGGCGACCGCGACACGTTGCTGCTGGCCGCCGGATAGCTGGTCAGGTCGCCGGTATCCGAGATGGCCGATCTCCACTTCATGTAGCCAGTGATCGGCAATATCCAAACTCTCTTTCCGGCTTTTGCCCTGCAGCTGACAGACGTAAGCAACGTTTTCTTGGGCAGTGAAAACACGTATGAGGTTATAGGCCTGGAATACAAAGCCAATATTATGTAAGCGGAAATGAGTGCGCTGATCCCTGTTCATGTCAAGGATATCCTGTCCCAGGACAATCACCCTCCCATTGTCCGCAGACTCTAATGTGCCGATGATATTTAACAGTGTACTTTTACCAGATCCAGAACGACCGGCAACAACCGCAAATTCACCGGCCTTGATTTCAAGATCGATTCCATGCAGGGCAGGAAAAGGCATACTGCCGACCCAGTAGCACTTATGCAGGTTCCTGATAGATATTATTGAATTGTTCTGATGCTTGTGCATGAGTTAACGGTTATTAATGGCATAGGTTTAAATCATAAACTCAGGGTTTATTGAATACGTAGCGCTTGAGTTACAGATAAGTGGGTGGCTTTCCACGCAGGGTAGATGCCGGCCAGCAGAGCCGCTATAAGTGTAGCACTGAGGATTTTTATAGCAGAACTCTGGGTCAGCTGTGGGTGTATGACCGGATCCATGTAGAAAAACTCAAATGCATTGGCGAAACGCGTCAGGTCGATGCCATTTTCAGCCAGCGAGTAGACAAACAGGCTGCCTACCATATATCCAAGAATTGCGCCTATGAAGATAAGCATGACGGCTTCAAACAGCAGCATGAAAAAGAGTTGTGATCTGGCAGTGCCGATGGCAACGATGAGACCCAGCTCCTTTTGTCTCTCATGCAGGGATATAAGCATGGTATTGAGTATCTCGATAAGTACCAGAATGATGACTACCAGTAGAATGACAAAACCGTAGGCGTCACTGAACTCAAGCCACTGTTTGACCATGGGATCAAGTTCCTGCCATCGCATAATTTCATATTTTTGCTCAGACAGTTGTTGCGCGAAGAGCCGGTACAGGGTGTCGGTATTGTCATGCTTGTCCGCGCGGATAACGATATCGGTGATCGAATCTCCCATCTGTAGCCAGTCTTGTGCGCTGTTCAGGGTGATCAGAGCCAGGCTTCTGTCGATTTGGGGGGCGCCGGTTTCAAGAATGCCGCGCAGAAAAAAGACATCCGAAATCATCTCGCCATTCAAGCGTTGCACCATAAGCATGACCCTGTCACCGAGGTTTGCTCCCAGGTTTTGTGCGATAGTATGACCGAGTATCAGATCCTGACTCATGCCTGGCCTGAGCCAGACACCTTCTGTTACGCGCTGATCCATGGAAGTCACCCACGTCTCCTGCTCCGGATCGGCAGCCATGACCTGTACGCCGGCGCTGCTGCCGCCTACGGAAGCCAGACCTGAGGTGCGGATGCGTTGGGTCCACCCAACGATCTCAGGGTAACTCTGCATGAGTTTTGAAACCTCTTCAGGCTCTTGAATACGGTCATTGAGATTTTGAGATGCTTCAAAACCCTTGGCGTGGATCTGCAGGTGACCGGTATAGCTGAGAATGAAGTTGGTTTTCATCTGGCTCAGCCAGCCGTCGTTCAAAGCACTGAGTAGGGTCAATGTGGCTATACCGAAGATCATCGTCAACAGGGTGATCAAGGTGCGGCGTCGATTGCGTAGCAGATTACGTGAAGCCAGTTGCAGATAGGTGAGCAGACCGAGGCGAATCGATTCAACCATTTCTTATCGCCTCGACAGGCTGTAACAAGCTGGCGCGCCAGGCGGGATAGAGACCGGCAAACACAGACGCGAGAAGAATGATACCGCTGGTGATGCCCAGATGATCGAGCTTGAGATAGGGATGGATCAGCGGGTCGACATAGAATCGCGATGTGGAACCGAGCAGGATTGAGAGGTCTATGCCGTAGAGACCTGTGATATAGACAATGACAGTTCCAAGAATTATGCCGAATATCACACCTACAATGCCTATCACTACTGCCTCAATGAGTAGGATGCCGGCTATCTGAAAAGCGCTAGTGCCGACCGCCATCAGGACGCCGAACTCTCTGGTCCTCTCCAGCATGGAAAGTAGTAAAGTATTGAGTTGTCCCGCTAGAACGATGAATAGAACCACGCCGAGAAAAAGATAGAGAAAGCCGTTATGCAGGGTTATCCACTCCTTCATTACCGGAAACATGGTGTACCAGGGCATGATTTCGAGTGGTTCATCCTGGAGCGATTGCTCAAGCTCTGAAACCAGGGTTGGGATGCGTGTCTCATCACTGCTGATTACAAAGGTGGTGACTTGATCGTTTAAATCCACCATCTGCTGCAGCGTTGCCAGGCTGGTGATTGCCATCCCCTTATCCAGTCCCATTTCACCACTGGTGATGATGCCGATCAGGGTGAAGGACTCCGCTACCATGGCGCCGTAGCGGTCGTAACCGATAATAATGACTTCATCGCCAAGTCTGACTTGCAGATTGTTGGCGGTAGTGGCGCCCAGAATCAGTGCGTATTCATCTTCAGGCGTCAGATAACGTCCTATGCCTATCCGTTTGGAGAGTTCAGTGACCCGACTCTCTCGAAGAGGATCCATGCCGATCAACATCACCCCCTGGGTTGTGGAATCGGATGCGGCAAGACCAAAACTCTCAAGGCGCATACTGTAGTCGGATATACCGGCCCGTTGCAGCGATTCAACAACTCTGGCTGGATTGGTTATTGCCTTGGATAGTTCAGGGTGTTGAAAAAAACCGTCGCGATGGATCTGGATGGAACCGATGATGGCCTTCTGGAAATTGCCCAGCATGTTTCGATGCAGGCCCTCGTTGAATCCCCAGAGAAAGATCAAAGAGGCGAGGCCTACGGCGATTGCTCCTATGGTCAATAGCGTGCGTCGTGGGTGGGCGAGCAGATTTCTCAGTGCCACAGTCAGGATGGTTTGAACGACTGTTACGCTTGTCTGGTTCATCTGCTTCCCGAGAAGAAATAAGTGATCCTTGCAAGCAAGGATATAGCATTACG
>JASFJX010000553.1:0-3538 GCA_050119385.1 Candidatus Thiodiazotropha sp.
CTCTCGCCAACGATTGCGAACTTCGGGGCGAAAACGGTCGAATCGACTGGTTAATCGTTTAAGTTGACCGATTCGGCCTGAGTCGAGCAAGTTTTGAATGGTTAAGAAATCACCATCCCAACGTGATAATGCGCATTTAAAAAGTAGTCAGCTATTTCAAAGTGCGAGTGATTAGGGGGTGTGATCACTACCGGGTCAATTTGGTCAGGATCCTGTAAGTCTAACGCTTCAAGCTTTTCATTAGATCCTGCAGTGCAACGCTCTGGGTTCCTGTGCCAGGTTTGTCCTGTTTCTGATGATTTTCAAGTTCGAAGATACGGTGCCCATTAATCATGCCTGAGATATCCGATCCCTTTCCTGCCAGGTCATGACTGAAGACTGCTGGAAGGTGAAGCAGGGTGAAAATTCCAATGATCTGATAGCTTAGGTGATGAAGGTCGTTCAGGCTCAGCATGCCGATCATGGAGATGTTCTTGAGCAGCATTAATCCGCTAATGCTGCTCAAAAGCAGAAAGAAGAAAAGCGCCAGGTAGAGAGGTCCCCAAAGCGGATTGTGACTATACCATTTTGGTAGCGGCGCTTTGCCTAGCGTAAGATAAAATTTTAATACCAGCGCTGCTTGCGATAGGCGATGCAGATTCGGTTCACAGGAGGATAGATGTTCACTGCCTGTGCCAAATAAGAGAAAATAGAGTCTCAATAGCAGTGCCGGCAGAAACAGGCCGCTGAGCATAAAATGAATCTCGGCGGCGCTCTGTGCTATCAGGGGGGTATTCAACATGAGCCAACCGGTAACTAGAAGCCCGATAGCAGAGAGGGCGAGAACCCAGTGGGCGAGTCTGAGTCTACTGCTCCATACCAAGACTCGAGTGACGCTGGTTACCTGCATATTACTTACCTGCCTTTTTACCTTGTAACGTGAGATCTATTTCGTTCTATTAAAGCATGCATGATATAGGGGCTATTGACTAGGTTCGAGCCTCTGGTCTTAATTAAATCAGTTTTTATCTGGATTTAAGCATGATTAGCCCGCATGTTTCATCCGGGAACGTGATGATCCCGGTGCGAGGACAGGTTCAGGGGATAGGTTACACTTTGCATTTTGCTAATATTCCAGGAATAAGCCGTAAAATTAGCATTTTAGTTTATTTTTCAAGCGACCGGGTGGAACATGCGGGTTAGAGAGAGACAAAGTAAAAAAGAGCGGAGAATCGGGCGAGATCAGGCCATGCTACGCTATACCAAGCAGCGACAGAGAAACCTGCTGGCCAAGCCTGGTGTGCACGAATTTATCATCGTACTGGATCAAATGAAGGCTGGTTTCAATGTGGCCAAGATATTTCGAAGCGCCGAGGCATTCGGTGCGCACGAGGTCCATCTGGTGAATATAGGTCCCTTTGATCCTGCGCCGGGCAAGGGGGCTTTCAAGAAGGTGCCGGCACGTTTTTTCGACAGCTTCCATCAAAGTTATCAAGAACTCACTGAGCGTGGCTATCAGATAGTCAGGCTTGAAGGTGGGGGTGAGTGTTTACTTACTGACTTTGCCATGGATAGCAGGATTGCTTTTGTATTGGGGCATGAGGAGTGGGGGCACAGTTTCAGCCGGGATGAGTATCCGGATATCTCGTCACTGTCTATTCCCCAATTTGGTCAAGTGGAGAGCCTTAATGTATCGGTGGCGGCATCCATAGTTATGTATGAATATGTGCGCCAGGTATCTAATTCTCGCAGTGACCCTGTCTACCCTGATTAGGTCACAACGCGAGATGGGTTGCTGGTGGAATCTAACAGTCTGATAATTCAACAGATTTTGTAGTTAAAACAGAAATAACAATCATAGCGAGAGAGGCTAGTAGTATCCAGCTCATTTGATATCTCCTCGTTTTTGAATTTGACTGATCTACGTCAGCTATGCCAAACCCGTTTAGGGTAGAGTCGCTATTATGTGACTTTAAAGCAATTTCCCTTAAATGATACTCATGAAAGTGTGAGTAATGTCACATTATGAATGCTCTTCAAGTTGAGATTTACCCATGAAAATAAGTGTGGGTGGGCGCTCGCTTTCGATCTGAATACGGGTGAGGCTGGCAGTGGCAATCGAGAGGCGGTACATGGAACTCAGGGGGGCTTGCAGGGTGTGATTAATGATGGAACGAATCACCCCGGCATGAGCCACAAGCAACAGATGTTGACCGCTAAAACGTTCGCAGGCATTGCGGTAGGCCTCCAGTACGCGGTCATTGAAGTTGTTTAGATCCTCTGCATCATGGGGCCGATTTTGAATCGGGTCGTGGTAGAAGCGCGACAGGATCGATTTGTCATGTAGGCGTAGCTGATCGCCGGTTTGGCCTTCCCAATTACCGAAACCAACCTCCTTAAAGCGCTCGTCGAACTCCACACCGAGTTTTAGTTCGCTCCCCAAGATTTTGGCAAATTCACTGCAGCGTCGTAGGGGGGAACTAAGAATGGCCTGCCAGGGACGTTCGCCGGAAACGGCCCGCCACATCTGTTCCCATCCGTGGTCACTCAACGGGTCATCTATCTGGCCCCGGTAGCGCCTGCCGCCTACGGGCTCTCCATGGCGCAAGAGGTCGATGACGGTGACTTTGCCAGCCACTTATATCAGTCCGCTGAATGTAAGAAGTGTGACTATCAGTAGATAGATTACAAGGGATCGCCAGACGAGAGCCATGGCTGACTTGGCAAGAAAGCTGAAGGATTGCACTCCCTCATGGGCCTCGTTGATAAGCGTCGATAGCCGCATGGCACCGCCACCGGTACAGATCAAGGTTCCGCTGTTGCTATCGTCGAACTCGCTGAATCGGCTGTCTTTGTAGTTGCGCCAGCCATAGAGGGCGTCTTCGAAGCTGCCGGCTATAGCGTAACAGAAGGCGGTTATTCGTGCAGGTATCCAGTCCAGAATCACCACCAGCTGTTTACTGTTGAGGAGGAAATCGGGATCCTGTTTGGCTTGATCGATGGTCGGCAGCCAGGTGGCAATACGGTAGGCCATCGCGCCTATGGGGCCCAGCAGAATGAACCAAAACAGTACCGAAAACAGGTTTTGGTTTGCCTGGAAGAGTATACCTTCGGCAACGGCTTGGGAACGAGCAGGCTCGCTGGTCGGTGGTTCATCTTGGATCAATGCGGCGGCAGACGCCCTGATCTCGCTATCCTCGTCACTATCTACGGCTTTCATATAGCGGTTGACCAAAGTGTCAAGGTCATTTGGGCCCAAGCAGTAGAGTAGGATTGCCACAGAGGTTGCAAACCATAGCAGTCCGGACAGGGTATCCTCGAACAGGTATTGCACTGTCCAGAGTGCAAGCAGGGGGGGAAGTGTTAGTAATAAGATTCCTACCGGGCCCTGCCGCAGCCACTGGGGTAGTTGGTGACGTTCAAGCCACTGACAATAGGCACTGAACCAGCCATTATCACGTAACTCGCTGTGATCGAGTAAAAAACGCTCTGCTATCAGGCAAATTAGAATAATCGTCAGGCTCATTGGGAAAGTGTCAGGCAATCGATCAAAATTTTC
>JASFJX010000554.1:0-3537 GCA_050119385.1 Candidatus Thiodiazotropha sp.
CCCCGCCTGGGTGGCTTCAAGCATGATACGGTCGATACACATTCTTATCTCATCGGCCTCCTCCTCGCACATCACGTGATCCTGATAGCGTTTATTCTCCAGGATTTCCCAGCGGAAGCGGAATGCGAGACGCAAAGCGATGGCTAGCACTCTCAAGCCTTCAGGCAAAGAGGAGCGGTCGATAACTTTGATATCCTCGATAAAATCGATCATGTATGAGTGAATCTCACGAGTAGATTCAACTTGTACCATGGCATGCAGCACCGGAAGATAATGCTTGCCGTCACAGCCGGTAAAAGTCGCGTGAATATCGGGCGGTATGTTGTTGCCCCGCGCAGCACGCAGTGCCCGGCGCAACTCGGTTCGCCAATAATCATCGTTTTTATCAATAACCCGATCTGTCAGCTCGCCCCAGGTAGAGGGTTTTCCTTTCTTACCAAAGAGCGACAGTTTATCAGGCGTGCAATCTTCAATTTTCATTTCATTCAGGTCATCGTTATTCGCCAGCGGATTATCATCGCGGATACTCACTGTGACAAACTCATGAAAGGGCATAGTTGAAGATGCGTGTCTCATCCCGCTGTCCACCCCTCGCCCGCCAGCGCGAGGGATTGCCCGTCTTTGGATTGCTGCGTTGCGCACCGACGCCACGCCTGATGCCCGGCCAGCTCGAGTCGATCACAGGCCTCGGCCGCATCCCGATAGGTTACGCCGTTGATTATGGGCCTGCCGCCCAGCGGGAGCTGTCCCTCCGTGGGGGCCCTGTGGTACGCAGACCATGCCTTCGCGCATATTTTGGCAGCTTCCATCGACATCGCCCTGGGGCGCCTGAAAAGAACAGGCGGAATCCTGCTGTTTCTGCTCACAAGCCTCGAATGCCTCTTGCGGCGGGCCACCGGCTGGCGGTCTGCCGCCGCCGGGTTTAAACTGCCCCTCTGCCGCAGAGAATGAAAACAGGCTAATTGAAATAATATCAATCCATGCCACTTTCATACTGCACCTCTGATCTGACTCGAATCCTTAGTTGATTTAAGTTTACCTATTGAATTAGGAGAAAGTGTGGAGAAAGAAGCGGGTTAGTGTGAAATCAAACGGCACGAAAAAACGGATGCGGCCATTTGCTGATAGTCAATCATTGAGCGCTATTTTTACAACAAAACGTTAGCTGATGGACATCTTTACAGATTAACAGGTTCGAACAGTTGATTGAGTGGAGCGGATTATGGCACTTTTTCTGTTACACCATGACTAATGGGATGCCCCATAGCCTGGGTTATTGGCATGAACGTGATTTATATCCAAACAGGAGTCGTATTCGTTGAAGGCAAGACCTAATTTTCTCTCGGCTTTACTACGCAATCCCAAGCAGGTTGGCGCTGTCCTCCCCAGCAGCAGTGGGTTGACCAGTAGCATGGCCGCTCAAACCGATTGCGGCCCGGGCATTACCATAGAATTAGGCGCAGGTACCGGGGCCGTTACATCCGCACTGCTTACCCGGGGCATCAATCCCGCTAAGTTGGTTCTGATAGAAAAGGATCGCATCCTGGCGCAGGAGCTGATGCAACACTTTCCGAACCTGCAAGTGCTGGAGGGGGATGCCGCCCGGCTGGCACAATTGCTGCGCAGGTCAGAAATCGGAGGGGTCGACAATGTCGTATCGAGTCTGCCGCTGCTCAACATGCGACAACGCACACGGGTACGCATAATCAAGCAGATCTTTTCCATATTAGGTCCCGAGGGGAAGTTCATTCAGTTCACCTATTCCCTCAGGCCACCCATTACCGAAAGGCTCTCCCACTCCCTCGATGTCAATGGCGAACGAATCAGCCGAGTCTTGTGGAATCTGCCTCCGGCGCATGTGTGGGTATACAAACGACGCCAAATCGATCTTGATACTACTTACTCAATTTAGCCCGATATGCTTAAAAAAACCTGTGCGTCACTATGTGGCGGATAGGTAAAAATCCCAGCATCAACTCAGATACCTACCAGGGGCTGTAGCATGCGGCTGAAAACACCTGAGAACTTCAACCTGTCATCAGTAGCGATGAGACAGATGCAGGGTTCAGCGGTATCTGCCACCGGCTGATGGTGGACCGATGAGTCCAGGTCCGCAAGATCGCCGCTCTTGAAGCGCCCGATCTCATCCTCATAGGCACCTTTAATAACCAGAGTCAGCTCGCTCCCCATGTGGGTGTGATGCGGAATCGTCGTACCCGGCGCTATGGAGAGTAGACGAACACTTCCCCGGCCACTCTCCACTCCGTCGAGGATATATTGGCGAATCCCGGGCACCAGACTTCGCCAGGGCAACGAATCCAATCCATCCGGCAGATAGGGCGTGAGAATTCCCGGCACTCCATCCACTGGCGCCGGGGGCAGCGGTTCGGGAACAACCTCTTCCGCATCAACCTCGATACGCGACCAGAATTCATCAAGACCGTTGGCTGACATCGCCACGGGCTTCAATTCAGCCAACATCTCGCCACCCACGGCATTGGCTTCGGCCATGCGGCTCCGGCAATGAGGGCAGAGCTCCATGTGAGCTGCCAACACCAAGGAAAAACCCTCGGTAACCGCACCGGCGGCATAAGCCAGAATGGTTGCATCATCCGGGTGGTGATTGATATTCATCTATTCTCTCCCATGCCCATGCGCAGCTTACTGAATGCAAGCCGCAGACGGGATTTGACGGTTCCTATGGGGACAGACAGGTGATGACTCACCTCGGAATGGCTCAATCCCTCAAAGAAGGCAAGGCGTATGACGTCCATCTGTTCCTCCGGTAGGGTTCCTACCAGTGCCCTCAGCCTGTCTGCATCGGGTCCTTTTTCAAAGCGTTCATGACTGCCGCCCCCCTCGTCGTCATGCTCCGTTTCCACGCTCAATTCCACTTCGTGAAGTTTGTGTTTACGCAACCGGTCGATCTGCAGGTTACGCGCAACACGGAAAATCCATGTAGTTACAGCGGCCTTTTGTGGATCGTATCTGTGCGCCTTACGCCAAATCTGCACCATGGCCTCCTGAGCAAGATCATCGGCACTGGCCTCATCCGCACCCTGCCGCATCATATAGCTTTTGATTCTGGGGGCAAAGTAACCATACAGACACTCAAAGGCATTCCGGTCCCGTTTTTCGGCGACCAGGGTCAACCAGTCAACAGCCTCCATGGCAGATACTCCCGCCGCGGTTTCGGATTCTGGGAATATTTTAGTCACAGCTAACATGATAGCTCTATCCCCTCACTTGTCTATCTGTTGTACGCTGTCCCTGACCTGTTGGATCACTCCAAGGAGGCTCTGATCAATGCCCTCCCTGGCATTTACTGTGTTACCCCAAGCAAAGCACACCACAGATCTCCGGGGTCTGGCTGCAACGCCCTCTGTTAGCATCAAAATTGCGGCAGAAAGACGCTGTCAATGACCCATACTAGTGTGGTGTAACGTATAAATGGCACATATCAGCGCGACGGGAAGCCGTTAGCTGCAAGGCGCGTCTCGCAGGGAATGGCATGCCCTTTACAAGAGACGCAACGCC
>JASFJX010000555.1:0-3537 GCA_050119385.1 Candidatus Thiodiazotropha sp.
GGTTGCCATCCCAGGGTCGGCTCAGTCCAACAGGTGTTTATCCCTCATGCACAAAACGCACGCGGGATAAACACTACATTGTTATATGAAGGAAGCAGAGTGAAGTACAAATTTTTGGCTTTTTTCTTACTGTTACTTACTTTAGGGTCTGTTATAGCCATATTTCAATATGACAAAGACTGTTTGAATATTAATCAAGTCAGGGAAATACTAACAAAATCAAAACAGCTTGAAGAGACTGGAAAATTACAACAAGCTCGCCAAGGATACAAAATGATTGATATATATTCTTGTAACCGTAGCGATGAGCAAGCCTACGCAATACAGAGAAGCATGATTATTGGAACAAATATTCTTGAAGCTTACGATGTTACTATGCAGGAAATACAGAAATATCGTGAATCACACGATAAATATCCAAAACATAGAAAAGATATTGAAGGTCAAATCCCTGAAAAATACATAAAAGCGTTCAATGGGTTTCGTTTAGTAAAAAAAGAAGATGGGTCGGTAGATATTGCAACCGGATATTATGGCTCTGCGTCATTTAGCTTGAAATGAATCATATAACCAGCACATACACAGGAAGTCAAAAGCGCCGCTTCGCTTTGCTTTTGCATCCTGTGATGTGAACGTTAATGTCCGCTTACCGGAAATACTCAAATCTTGCCCAATGTCCGCTATGGTCGCTTATGCGGATTGCTTGATTATGTGTAGTAGCGGTAGCGGCATGTCCTATGGGTATCATAGCGCAAGGCATTGCGGCGACTGAGGTAGCGGCAAACTCAACTTAATTTCTGCGGTCGGCAGCACATCTCGCCCCCTACGATTCGATATACCACAGCTATGCATCGCTTGAAGGCCGGTGTGGATGTCAGCGTGATCGCTCTTTGGCTCGGCCACGAAAACCCAGCGACCACTCACTATTCCGTGTAGGCTGATCTGACCATAAAGGAGCGTGCCTTGGCCAGGCTGCATGAGCCCGAAACCAAAATCCTGCGCTATCGGGCGCCAGACTCGCTGATCGCCTTCCTGAAGACGCTGTAATTATGTGGAGTGCCTAATACGCGTCAACCCTGGTAAACCAGTGGTTGGCGCGTATCTACCGCCTCTAATCCTATAATCGAGCAATCCACATAAGCGACCTTATGTAGCGCTCCACATAAGGTCGCAAAGTGGATAAAATGAATGGCTTTTGGAGAAATGGTAAGTTTAAGGTAACAAACCAGCCAATATCAGACATAGAGTGTTACCTGGGTAAAAATTACACCACACCATGAAAGCAGACATAACCCCATTATTTTCCACTAAAAACTATACTATACATACTGCATCTGCCACAGACTTACTATGAATGTATAATGTCTTAGCAGGAACCTAACTTATTGAATTAGCAATCAATAGGGTGTTATATTGAGGTCTTGCTGAAAATGTGTAACGAGACAGGGAGAGTGTTTAAAATAACTGGTATAAATGAGTATGGTTATTAAAAATTTGATAATAAGTGCATTGATGGCCATAGCAAGTTCCATGATCTTTCTTGTTGCGACCACTAATTTAAATATTCATTATCCTTGGCTGTTGCCTGTGGCTTTGTTTTTAGTAGTTACCTCAAATTTGATTGAAAGGAAAGCATTGAAAAATAGAGATCAAAAATCAGTATGGAAATCAGGAGCGATATTGTTGCTATTAGTTTTTCTTACGGTTTATTTTGCAAACGAATATGCAGATAAACTACATGGGATTAGAGAAACGTTACTATTTAAGTTCGCAATAGCAGTAGTGTTGTTTTCTGCTTGGCTTTATGATTTTAGGAAGAGAGTAATAAAGAATGTTTAACAAAAGGTTCATAACAGACCTGCAGCGACATATTGCTGCTCACCACAGTACTGTGGTACAGATTGTTTAAGCTGGCGTTAATGTCAGCTTCCTGCGTAGAGCTGTAAATTCGCATCGTAAAGCAGAAATAGATACAGAATATTATATTCGTCTTCTAATGGTTGATCTCGGACGTCGGTAACTCGTTTTATATTGTCCAGTCTTTTAGCTGAGTATCGGACGTGTCAGATGAGATAGCACCTTGAAATCTAACCTGTCAGCTTAAGTACAAATTTCTACACTTTGAATCCTGGAGCTGGTGGTTATTTGACACGATCTTCCATATCTTTGACAGCGAGTGCCAAGTGATAAAGTTTTTTGCGAGGTGCATAACGCTTTAGTTAAAGATTATCATCTTGGTAGAGGTCTATTTGATCCGAGGTGGATTCTTCGTCTGCATACTGGCGCCGGGGCCCGAATTGCTTTTCCAGTTGCTGTTCAATGAGATTATTGATTCGGTGATTCAGGGTATTGTCAAGTTCATCGTGTAGAATCTGACTGATACGGGCAGTTGCTTCGTCGATCGCGATATTCAACGCTTGAGTGACGGTTGGTCGGAGATCCTTTTCGAGTTGTTTGACGATGTCGTCCCGCATGGAAAGCAGTTCTTCGTCATACTCGGGAATATCGCTATCCTCTATATCGGCGTCTTCATTGCTGAAATCGATATCTTCCGATTCGATTTCATCTATTGAAACCACATCTTCCAGTAGCGGAATGGCTGACTTTGGATCCTGTGATTTGTCGTCTGTATTCATCTATTTAATATCGTGTTTGTTAAGTGGATAACCTCGGTTGCGGTAGAAGCGAAATCGCTCTCGCCCATCAGTGACGACCTGTGGCTCCTTATCTATAATCTCTGCAACCCGATCAAATCTGCTGAAAAAGTTGGGTACCTCACTCGCGAGATTGATGAGAACGTCTTTTTCATCGCCGCTATCTTTATCATGGCTGATTATCACCGGTGTGGTCGAAGGATCACACTCCTTGGTCATTCCATGGGGTATAAAACTGCCCTGACGAAATGTCCACAATAATCTGTTCATATGTCTCGACTCTTCTTCGGAGTTGGTATGAATTAAAATTCTTCGCCCCTGATGATAGATCTTTTCGCTCAGACGGCAGGCGAGGGTGAAGCGATTTCCCATGGCGCGCTCATCCAGAACATAAAAGTCAACTTGCGTCATATCAACTCCGAATGGCATGTATACTTTATTTACGCTTATATCTTATAGGCCACAACGTTTTATGAGAAATTGTGTGAGTAGACACACAGGTCTGCCAGTGGCACCCTTACTTGTACCACTGAGCCATGCGGTACCTGCGATATCCAGGTGAGCCCATTTGAATTTTTTGGTATAGCGGGATAGGAAGCATGCAGCTGTGATTGTACCCGCTCCCTTGTTACCGATATTTGCCATGTCAGCAAAATTGCTATCAAGTTGTTCTTGGTAATCATCCCATAGGGGTAATTGCCAGGCCCTGTCACCTGTCTCCTCACCTGCGGCCAACAGGTCCTTTGCCAGGGAATCATTATTGGCCATTAAGCCCGATGCCTGATTGCCCAGGGCCACGATGCAGGCACCGGTGAGTGTGGCGATGTCGATTACGGCCGCGGGGTTGAAACGCTCGCAATAGGTAAGGGCGTCGCAAAGTATG